>JAOTTJ010000116.1 GCA_029864465.1 Gammaproteobacteria bacterium
ATCGGTGCAGATGCAGGGCGGAATCGAGTGCTCATCCCGCTCTTCAACGACAATGCGGTGTTGATTCAGACTATTCCGGAATAACTCGAGAGCCCTGTCCGGGGGCGGCGAGCTCAAGCTAAAAAAACCGCATCCGGCGGTCAGACTGGCGCTGACCGCGCGGCGTCGCGCGTTCCGAACAAGACTCCGGGCCGAGTTCGGGCCTGTGGGGCATGGACTTACCTATTGACAGCAGCTTACGATCTAAAAGAGAATGAGAACGCTTCTCATTATCGTTTAACAGAATAAGACCGGAGCTGTTCCGACATGAAATCCAGCCATTTGCGTGGCCCAGCAAGTCTCCTCACGGGTCCCGGCCCCT
The DNA here is from genome assembly GCA_029864465.1 of Gammaproteobacteria bacterium. Lineage (GTDB taxonomy): Bacteria > Pseudomonadota > Gammaproteobacteria > Steroidobacterales > Rariloculaceae > JAHEEM01. The sequence continues at coordinate 362 of JAOTTJ010000116.1, forward strand.
CTAAGCTACGTGCCGCGCTCGGGCGCCTCTTCGGCGCCTCTATGCTACTGCCCGTCGCAGCTGCGCTCGCGCAACCGGCTACGGCACCCGTGCCATCGATAGCCGCACTCGAGGAGGTCACGATCATCGGCGACTCGGGCCAGGTCCGTGAGCTGACGGGCGCGGCACAGATCGTCGGGCCGACCGAGCTCGAGCGATATCAGTACTCGGATATCCAGCGCATTATCCGGCAGGTGCCTGGTGTCGCCGTGCAGCTGGAGGACGGCTTCGGGCTCAGGCCCAACCTGAGCATTCGCGGCACGGCGAGCGATCGCAGCTCGCGCATCACGCTGCTCGAGGACAACGTGCTCATAGCGCCCGCGCCTTATGCGGCGCCGGCGGCCTACTACTTCCCGACCATGGGGCGTATGCGTCAGGTCGAGGTGGTCAAGGGTCCCGCCGCGATCACTCAGGGCCCTTACACTGTGGGCGGTGCGATCAACTTCGTCTCTACGCTGATCCCGGACGAAGCCTCGGGCACGGTAAACCTGAGCACGGGTCAGTTCAACACGTCGCGGCTTCAGGCGAATTACGGCGATAGCAGCGAGCGCTTCGGCTGGCTTGCCGAAACGCACCTCTGGAACAGCGACGGCTATCAAGACATCGATCGGGTCGGGCGCGAAACAGGCCTCGACAAGGACGATCTGATGCTGAAGTTTCGCGTCAACAGCGATGCGGACGCCGATATTTACCAACAGCTCGACGTCAAGATTCAATACGCGAAGGAAAACTCCGATCAGAGTTACCTCGGGCTCACCGATACCGATTTCGCGTCCGATCCTTATAGACGTTATGCCGTCTCGCAGCTGGACAACATGGAGACGCGTCATGACCAGCTGATTCTGCGGTACACGGCTGCCGTCTCCGACGCCCTCGAGCTCAAAGCGACGGCCTATTCGAACGAGCACGAGCGCGCGTGGTTCAAGACCGAGCGCTTCGATGCCGACGGTAGTATCGATGCGCAGTCGTTCTCCGGCACTGGCTGGTCCTCCGTCGTCGGTGCCGTCAACCTCGGCCAATCGGCCTCCGGCTTAGGCGCTGCGGCTCTGCAGGCCGTGCTCGACGGTGGTGATACGTTGCCGGGATCCATCCAGCTCAGAAATAACGCGCGCACGTACTATTCGAGAGGTGTGCAACTGGGTCTCGATTGGACGTTCGGTAGCCGTGTGAGTCACTCGGTCGAGGTCGGCTTGCGCTTTCACGAGGACGAGGAGGATCGGCTTCAGCGCAATAGCACCTACCATCTCGAAAACGGCTCGATGGTGCTCGATGATCTAGGTCTTCTCGGTAATGCGGGTAATCGTGTGGTCGGCGCCGAGGCCATGGCGTTGCATATCTACGACCGCATCGAGTGGGGTAACTGGGCCGTGACGCCGGGCATCCGCTATGAGGATATGGAGCTCACACGGACGCGCTGGGAAGAACGACCAGGACTGACAACGGATCCGTCGAGCCGGGATCCCTCGAATCTGCGCGACGTGCAGAGCAATTCGATCGACGTCTTGATTCCCGGTGTGGGTGTGCACTACGAGCTCAGCGATTCTCTCAGTGTCTTTGGCGGCGTACACAAGGGCTTCTCGGCCCCGGGTGCCTCGCCCGGCGCACGCGAGGAGGAGAGCACCAATTACGAGCTCGGCTTGCGATTCGCTCATGGGCGCACGAACGGTGACGTCACGGCGTTTCGGACCGACTACGACAACCTCCTAGGTGTCTGCACTATATCCTCGGGCGTTGACTGCGATATCGGCGATGCGTTCAACGGTGACGCCGCGACGATCGATGGCCTGGAGGTTTCGCTCAGCCATGACTTCTCGCGCAATAGCGCTTACTCGCTACCGCTGACGTTGAGCTACACCTACATGGATGGTCGCTTTGATAGCGACATCGCCGACACTGATTTCTTCGGCGACGTGTCCGTGGGTGATCCGATTCCATACGTGCCGGACCACGAGCTGTTCGTTTCAATGGGCATCGAGCGCGGGCCGGTTGCGGCCTTTTTGAGCGGCAGCTTCGTCGACGAAGTTTGCAGCACGGCCGGGTGCGGCCAGTTCCAGACCACGGACAGTGCGTTGTTCGTCGATCTTGCCGTTCACTACACGGTCAATGACCGGACGGTCGTATTCGCGCAGGTCGAGAACCTGACCGAGGAGGATGCGATCGTCGGTCGTCAGCCCTACGGCGCCCGGCCAAACAAGCACCGCATGCTGAGCCTGGGTGCGCGGTTCGACTGGTAGGGGCGGTTCATGCGTGGGTTGGCGGCAAGTCTCAGCTCGAATCAGGGTAAAACTCATTCGCAGACGATGCTCACAGTAGAGGCACTGTCGGTCCATTTCGGCACGACGGCCGCGGTCGACGACGTCACGCTCGACGTCGGTTGCGGCGAGGTCGTTTGTTTGCTCGGACCATCGGGCTCGGGGAAATCGACGCTCTTGCGGGCCATCGCCGGCGTCGAGCGACCGACGAGCGGACGCATTCTGATCGACGACGCCGAGGTGGCCGGTCCTGCCGCGTTCGTCGAGCCGCAGCAGCGTCAGGTCGGTATGGTCTTCCAGGACTATGCGCTCTTCCCGCATTTGCGCGCCGATGCCAACATTGCGTTCGGCCTGCGCCGTGGCGAGCACGCGATCGAGACACTGATCGAACGCATCGGACTTGCGTCCCTGGCGCGGAAGTTTCCGCACGAGCTTTCCGGCGGCGAGCGGCAGCGCGTCGCGCTCGCCCGCGCGATGGCGCCGAAGCCGCGCCTGCTGCTCATGGACGAGCCGTTCTCGAGTCTCGACAGCCGGTTGCGCGACGACGTCAGGAGGCACACCCTCGAGTTCGTTCGTGAGTCCGGCACCACCACGGTCATCGTCACCCACGACCCCGACGAGGCGATGCGTATCGCCGATCGCATTGCACTGCTCGATCATGGACATCTCGTGCAATTCGACACGCCCGAAGCACTCTACGCGCGTCCGGCCTCGTTGTTCGCCGCGCGGTTCTTCAGCAACGTCGCGGCGCTGCCGGGCGTCGGCCGCGACGGGTATCTCGAGACGCGTCTCGGTCGCTTCACAGCGCCCGGTGTCTCGCAGGGTGCTCGCGCGCTCGCGTGTATTCGTCCGCAGCACCTGAAGCTCGCAGCTGCCAGCGCAGGCGTTGAAGGACGGGTTGTCGCGAGCGAGTACCGTGGAGACTGTCATCACGTGCTCGTCGCCGTCGAGGGTGTCGATGTGCCGGTCACGGTTTGCGTGGCGTCCACTGAAAGGCATCGGGGCGATGCATTTGGCGCCGGAACTCTCGTGCACCTTGCAGCCGACACTGGAGCGGTGCCCATCATTGCCGAGGATGGTGACACGGCGTTGTCCGACCAGGAACGGTATGCGAATTAACTCAAACGGGTTTTTATGAGGAATTATTCAATGTTTAGAAAGAGCTTTTATCTTGGTTCGCTAGCTGTTGCTATACTCGCGACGGACGTGGCTTCAGCCCAGGAGGTCAATCTGTACACGACGCGCGAGCCGGGGCTCATCCAGCCGCTGCTCGATGCATTCACAGAGAAGACCGGTATCGAAGTCAACAGCATCTTCGTCCGCGACGGACTTGCCGAGCGTGTTGCCGCGGAAGGCCAGCGATCACCGGCCGACGTGCTCATGACCGTCGACTTCGGCAGGCTGATCGACCTCGTCGAGCAGGGCCTGACGCAACCGACCGAGTCGACCGTGCTCAACGCGGCCGTGCCAGCGAACTTGCGGGGTGAAAACGGTCATTGGTTCGCGCTATCGATGCGCGCGCGCGTGGTCTATGCCGACAAGGATCTGGACATCGATTCCATTACCTATGAGGAGCTTGCGGATGAGCGCTGGCGGAATGCATTCTGCATCCGCTCGGGGCAGCATCCTTACAACACGGCTATGATCGGCGCCCACCTCGCGCATCATGGCGAGGCCGCAACCGAAGCGTGGCTAAGTGGGCTCAAGGCCAATCTCGGGCGCGCCGCGACGGGTGGCGACCGCGACGTTGCCCGCGACATCATGGGCGGACTCTGCGAGATTGGCGTCGGCAACTCCTATTACGTTGGCCTCATGCGCAGCGGCAGAGGCGGCCCTGATCAGGAGCGCTGGGGCGCAGCCATCAAGATCATCCTGCCGACCTTCGAGGGTGGCGGTACGCACGTGAACATCTCCGGTGCAGCCGTCGCAAGGTACTCGCCGAACCATGCCGAGGCCGTCCGCTTGCTCGAGTATCTCGTCTCTGACGCTGCGCAGAAGCTCTACGCCGAGGCGAATTTCGAGTATCCGGTCAAGCAAGGCGCGCCGATCGATCCGATCATCGCTGCGTTGGGTCGGCTGCACGTCGACGGAGCGTCGCTCAACGACGTAGCGCGACATCGGGACACGGCGAGCCAGCTCGTGGATCGCGTCGGCTTCGACCAGTGATCCGATACGGGTGATACGGACTGGCGGGCGCGGGCCGTGGCGCATCGTCGCCGCTGGCACCGCGCTGGCCGTTCTGGCGCCGATCGCGGCGCTCGTCGTCACGGCTGCGTCCGGATCAGAGGATCTCTGGCGCGATCTTATCGCGTTCGTACTGCCCGTGGCCGCACGCAACACGCTCGTGCTGCTCACGGGCGTCGGCTTGTTGACGGCGTTGCTCGGCACGGGCGCCGCCTGGCTCGTCGCGGCTCACGAGTTTCCCGGGCGGCGCGTATTCGATTGGGCGCTGCTTTTGCCGTTGGCCGTGCCGACCTATATCGTCGCCTACGTTTACTTGGACGTGCTGCACCCTGTCGGGCCCGTTCAGGGCGTGATCAGAGCGCTCATCGGTGTGGACAGTCCCAGAGATTTCCGTCTACCGGACATTCGCTCCATGATCGGCTGCATCCTGCTACTGAGCGCGGTGCTCTATCCGTACGTCTATCTGACGACGCGTGCGATGTTCATGATGCAGTCCGCCAATCTCATCGACGTCGCGCGCACGCTCGGCCATGGGCGGCGCAGGATTTTCTTCCGCGTCGCGTTGCCGCTCGCGCGTCCGGCCATCGCCGTCGGTATCAGTCTCGTGTTGCTGGAGACGTTGAACGACATTGGCGCCGCTGAGTTCCTCGGCGTGCGCACGCTCACGGTATCCGTCTACACGACTTGGATCACCCGTTCGAACCTGCCGGGCGCGGCGCAGCTTGCGCTCGCAATGCTCTGCGTCGTCGTTTGCGTAATGGCGCTCGAACGCTGGGCGCGGCGGCGGCGCCGTTACGCCAACGACGCCCAACACCCGCGACCGCTGCAACGTGAAACGTTGCGGGGCTCACGCGGCGTGTTAGCCGCAGTGGCCTGTGGGCTGCCCGTCTTCGTTGGCTTCATCGTGCCGGCTTGGTATCTAATCGATGCGACCATCGCGCGCGTTCGCTTCGCGGGAGTCCCGCCGAGCCTTCTCGGCGAGGTTCTGAACACGGTTATGCTTTCAGCCGTGGCAACGCTCGTTGCCGTGGCAGCCGCGTTGGCCGTTGTCTATGCGGTGCGCACCGGGCCCGAGTTCTTGCCGCGGCTGTTTCTGCGCATAGCCTCGTTGGGTTATGCGGTGCCAGGTACCGTGCTCGCAATTGGGCTGTTGCCGATCATTACCGGGATCGAGGCGGCTGTCGACACCGTTGCGACCGCGCTATTGGGCGTCTCGACGGGTCTATTCTTGCTCGGCTCTGGTGCGGCCGTCATCTATGCTTATGTCGCGCGTTTCCTCGCGATCTCGGCCGGCTCGATCGAGGCGGGCTTCAGCCGCGTCTCGCCTTCAATGGATGCCGCCGCCCGGACGCTCGGCGCGACCGTCGGTCGTGTGCTTTGGCAGGTCCACCTGCCGATGCTCAAGCCCGCGCTTGCGACGGGGGCGTTGCTGGTCTTTGTCGATTGTATGAAAGAGCTACCTGCCACGCTGTTGCTGCGACCGCTCGGCTTCGAGACGCTCGCAACACATCTTTACGGAGAAGCCATACGCGGCACCTACGAGGACGCCGCGATTGCCGCACTGCTCATCGTGTTAGCGGGAATCCTACCGGTCGTGGTTCTGACGCGAGTCGGCGCGCGCGCGGGTCCCGCGCGAGAGGCCGAGGCCGCCGACGGGATCTCAACGTTGTCAGGCTGAGCGGGAATGGCCGTTGCGGCCGGGGAATAGTCATTTCGAACATGCTGTTCCAGGCAAGGATCTTGTCACATTAAGCGATCAACAGCCTGCTCGGCATCCAGTCACGTGTCGGATCGCGCGAAGCATCGACGACCTCGTGACGGCGGCGGAGTATTGCTGGGAGCCCGGTTCGATTCGATCGGCCGCTCGGCCTGTATGAGCGACTACTCGCGTACGTGAAGGTACAGAACTACGAAGTCAGTCTGTTGTCGAGCAAACGGTCAGGAGTTCACCATGGCGGCCAGGTGGTGCGCGGCTTCGATCTCTCTGGTACGCAAGGCGGTAATTGCGGCGACTGCGATCGGATTCTCCAATGTATCGGCGAAGGCGCGCCGAACTACTCGTCGGATACGCTTGCGGTACGCGGGCGGGTATGATGCTGTTCCATGCTCGTATCAACCGAGTCCGGCGGTCTCGGCAACCGGATCAAGTCCTGGGTCTCGGCGCGCCGCCTATCCGCGGATGCGCGCCTCTATTGGCCGCTGACACCCAATATGCCCGCACGCTTCGGCGAGCTGTTCTTGAACGACGTGTGTATCGATGCCGTACCGTCGCAGGCGCAGACGTACAAATCATGGCGACTCGCAATTCTGCCGGAAGATGAACCGTATTTGCCAAGAGGATTCGCAGTCGTCGGTGCCGGCGCGCATCCAATTTGGCGCGGCCTCGGAGCAGGATGGTGGCGGCTGCGCGGCCGCCGCGATGATCGTTATCGGTATATGTTGTTTCCAAAACAGCATTCCAGGAAATCGACGCGACGTGATGCGCGCCACATCGATCTGGAGTACGGTCGAATACCTGAGTCCGTTCGCGCAGCTTACGTTCCGCTATTCGCCGAGTTGCAGCCCCAACCTGATATTGCGCGCCGCGTGCAGGAGTGGTGGAGTGGGATCGAAGATGCTGCGATCGTAGGCGTGCAGGTAAGAACATGGCGGGACGATGCGAGGCGCTACCGCAAGTATCATCTGCCGGCGCGGGCGCGTCTGCTGCGGCTAATGCAGGTAGAGCCCCAGGACACGCGGTTTCTTCTCGTTAGCGACAGCGACGAGTTCATCGATTACCTGCGTGCCGAGTTCGGGCCCGGACGAATAGTCAGCTTTCCCCGCAACACGAAACGCGAGAACAGCTGGCAGAGCCCGGAGGGCGTCATCGAAGACCTGATCGATATGCTGCTGCTCTCACGCTGCCAGCGCCTGGCCGCGAGCTATCTGAGCACGTTTAGCGAAGTTGCCTGGTGGCTCGGTGGAGCGCGGGCTGAAATAGCGGTCTTTTAGCGATACCAGCAAGGCGGAAGCACGAGCGTTTTTTTCGACGTGTTGTCCGCGTCTAGAACGTGCGGAAAGTTGCCGCAAAATACCGGATGTCCGATCCGGTCATTTCGATAAAAAGTAAATTCGGCGACGCGCGGGATTTCGAGCCCGGCACTGCGGAATGAACCACAGCAGTTGTTCGGATGAATGTGGGCTACCGAATGCGACTCGAGGAGCTTTCGAAACACGCGCTCGACAAGCAGAAACCACGGCTTGTTCCAGAGCTGATGGAGATAGTGAAACTCGATCACCATGATCCGAAACTGCTGAATCAGCGAATCCGACATGCTCAGGATTGTCTCGAATTCAGCTCCCTCGATATCCATCTGCAGCAGCAGATCGCCGGAGTATGCGCCAATGGTCTGCTGCTTCCAGTCATCAGGCGTAATGTGTGTTTCATCCGTATAGCTGCCGACGAACTTCTTTGCGAACTCGAAGCGATCGCTGGTCTGCGCGGGAGCATCCACGGAATAATCGGCCATGAACACGTTCATGCCGCGCAGCGACAGATCGAGTTCGAATCCAGACTCGTCGGAAACGCCGGGCGAGTATGCGTACTCGATTCCATCGAGGTCGTCCGGCACGAGGTAACCACCGTCTCCTGCGGGCCCGACCCGGATGAGTGGCGCGTCGCCGCGAACCGGGCGTAGGGAGCGGATCAGTGCCTCGAGGCGGTCACGTTCGATGCGTTTGACGCAATGCAGGCGTGTCTTGCCGATCCAGCGCAGCAGTGAGTCGCGAATTGGCTTGTTCCGCATGCAGATAATCCCGGGCGATTACGCGACGTTGTCTAGATACCAATCGTACGTTGAGCGAATCCCATCACGCAGTGCGATCCTGGCGCGCCAGCCCGTCTCGCTCAGACGCGAGATGTCGAGCAGCTTACGCGGTGTGCCATCGGGTTTAGACGTATCGAACCGAATCTCCCCGTCGTACTCGATGATCTCGCGTATGAGCT
>JAOTTJ010000469.1 GCA_029864465.1 Gammaproteobacteria bacterium
TGTCGCTATGAGCCGTGCCATGATCATGTTGGTGAGGAATGCAGCGACGATCAGGAAGATTGTCGGCAGGATCATCGACATCGTCTTGAGTTGCTCCATCTCGTTCATCACGAACCAGTTCGAGAGCTGGTCTTTTCGGGCAATTGCTCCCACTCCGCCGTATCGCTCGAGCACACGATCGAGTTGAGAAATGACCTGCCCTGCGTCCGCGCTGCGCTCGAGAACCAGCGAGACGTTGTTGAACGCACCCTTGAGGTCGTACGCTGCCGCGAGCGCCTCATGCCCCATCCAGAGAATGCCGAAGCGCCTGTCATCGGGCATCAGGGCACCCGGACCCAGCGCATACACGAACTCAGGCGACAGCGCTGTCCCGACGACGCGCAGCTCGCGGCGGTGACCGTCGATTACCGCCACGATTTCCTCGCCGTTGCTAAGATCGTGCGCTTCGGCGAACGGCTCATTGAGCACGACCTCGTCAGTAGCGCCATGCTCAGGCAGGCGGCCGCTGCGCAGCGCGAGCTGGTTCAGTATCGGCTGGCGCCCTTCCGGCAGGGAAACGAACCGGCCTATCACGGGTTCGGCGAAGCCCTCGATATCGAGCGTTGCGTACTGTGACACCCGGGTCTGCACGGTGCGCACACCGGGGATCGAGGCGATACGTTGCTCGACGCTGTCGGGTGCACGCTTGACCGACGCGAACACATCGCCGAACCGGTAACGTTCGTAGTAGGCCGCTGTCGTTTCGTCGAGTGCTTCGAGCGTCGACAGGGACATGATAAGCGCGGCGATGCCCGCTGCAACGACCACACCGATGGCCAACACCTGCCCACGCAGATGCCACAGGTCACGCAGCACTTTGCGGTCTATCGCGCGCATCACCAGGCCAGCTCCGCCAGAGGCCGGCGCATGGCGTTTTCCTCAATGCTGGCAATCGTGCCATCGGCGATGTGGAGGACGCGATCGGCCATCGAGCCGATGACCGTGTTGTGGGTGATGACAGCCGTGGTGGTACCGAGTTCACGGTTAACCTGGTCGATGGCCTCGAGCACGAGCAGACCCGTCTTGCTGTCGAGGGCACCGGTTGGTTCATCGCAGAGCAGTATCTCCGGCTGCTTGGCGATTGCCCGGGCAATCGCCACGCGCTGTTGTTCGCCGCCAGAGAGCTGCGCGGGAAAATGATGGACGCGCTCGCCCAGGCCCACGATTTCCAGTGCCTCGACCGGATCGAGCGGGCGATTTGCGATCTCCGTGACCAGCGCCACGTTTTCCTCGGCCGTCAGGCTCGGAATGAGGTTATAGAACTGGAATACGAAGCCGACATGCTCACGCCTGAAGCGCGTCAGCTCCGACTCGTCGGCGCCACTAAGCTGGTGATCACGGAACCGCAGCTTGCCCGAGGTGGCCGTGTCAAGCCCGCCGATAATATTCAGCAGAGTCGACTTGCCCGATCCGGACGGGCCCAACATGACGACGAGCTCGCCCTCGTAAAGGTCGAGACTGGCGCCCCGCAATGCGTGGACATCGACCTCGCCCGTTCGATAGATCTTGGTAATGTTCCGAGCCATCAATGTGCTGACCATGGCGGGTCTCCGCGCGATTCACAGCCATTGCACTCCAGAGTCGCGCGTATCTCAATCCGCAAAACCCCTCATGAGAGCAAGAGCCTGCCGGGTTCGTTTGTGGCGCGTCGTCCCTTGCTGACGCGGTATAATCTTCTTTCCTGGCGCAGACGTGCACACGACGTTGCGCTAATTGGTAACTTGCCAATACTGCGATGACAACCGTTACACCAGATGCTCACGGGGTCGCTGTCATTCTTCTGATTGTCACGGCGTTGTTCCTGTTTACCCGTGATCGCATGCCGCTCGAATCCACGAGTCTCGCCGTAATCATCGTGCTGGTCTTGGGCTTCCATGCGTTTCCCTACGAAGTCGACGGCGTGCCGCTCGACCCGGCCCAGTTCTTCATGGGATTCGGCAACGAAGCATTGATCACGATTTGCTCGCTCATCGTAATCGGAAAAGCGCTGGAGACGACGGGCGCTCTTCAGCCGGTAGCCAGGCTTGCGAGCAACATGTGGTTCAAGCGACCGAGGCTGGCATTGCTGATGATGCTCGTATCGGTCTTCGTGCTCAGCGCATGCATGAACGACACACCAATCGTTGTGCTGATGATTCCGATCCTTATCGGTATTTCATCGCGCACGAATCTGCCGGCGTCGAGGTTCCTGCTGCCTATGG
>JAOTTJ010000470.1 GCA_029864465.1 Gammaproteobacteria bacterium
GGTCACCTGCGCGACAAGAATGCGCGAGTCCACGCCTCTGAGCGCACCCTCGAACTTCGCGTACTTCTTGCGGACCTCGCGAAAATACGCCGCGATTTCTTCAATGAGGATGAGATCGAGACCGGTATCCCTGTCGGTGCCTTCGAGAATCGCGACCAGCGACTCGGTCGGCGAATGGCCGTACGTCATGCTCATCGACGAGACGGCCGTATCGATATTGTCGATGCCGGCTTCTGCCGCTTTGACGCAGGTTGCCGTGGATAGTCCCGTCGTCGCATGGCAGTGCAGTTGAATCGGAATATCGACAGCCTCCTTGAGGCGACTCACGAGCTCGAACGCGACATACGGTCGCAGGAGGCCTGCCATGTCCTTGATGCAGATGGAGTGCGCGCCCATGTCCTCGATGCGCTTGCCCATGTCGACCCAGAGATCGACAGTGTGAACTTCGCTTACGGTGTAAGACAGTGTGCCCTGGGCGTGCTTGCCGACAGCCAGCGTCGCTTTGACAGCGGCTTCGAGATTCCGGAGATCATTCAGCGCATCGAAGATGCGGAAGACATCAACCCCGTTGGTCGCACAACGCTCCACGAACTTCTCGACGAGATCGTCTGCATAGTGCCGATAGCCAAGAATGTTCTGCCCGCGAAACAGCATCTGTTGCGGCGTATTCGGCATTGCGGCTTTGAGGCGACGGATACGCTCCCAGGGGTCTTCTCCAAGGTAGCGGATGCAGGCGTCGAACGTCGCCCCGCCCCAGGACTCTATTGACCAGAAGCCAACCTGGTCGAGTTTCCCCGCAATTGGCAGCAAGTCGTCGATGCGCATACGCGTCGCAAGCAGACTTTGATGCGCATCACGCAGCACCAGTTCGGTAATCCCCAGGGGTTTCTTATCGCTCATTGATTTCCAATCGTTGCGTCAAGGTCTGGTTTTTCGATGCTGCGTGATCGCGGCCGTAATCGCCGCGACCTCTTCATCACTCGCACCCGCATCAACCCGTGCGGCTGATACCCGGTGCACCACTAGCGCCATCAGGGACATTCCCGCGACCAGTATCGTCAGGAAAACGAACACCGTTCCCATGCCGACAAGCATGAGTGTGAGTCCCTGGTCTAGCAACGTTGGCTGCATTGCGGCTCCGAACGATCGACGCGAGCGGCTGATTATACTGAAACGAGCGCTCAGATCCCTATAAAGCTGATGGCGCCGCCGCACAATGCGAGGGATGCACCGGCAACCGCGTGAGCATAGCGACGAGCCGTGGCAGGAACTTTCACCCGATCGAGAGCTACGCTGGTTATGGCGACGGCAGCGAGCATGGTAGCCAGGGTCACTGACCCAAAAACGAGCGCCACGGATACTATGAGGCCGCTGCTTTGTTGCGCGGCCGGATACATGAACAAGGGAATCAGGGCCTCGCAAGGACCGAGTACCAGGATAATAAAAATCGCCCAGGGTGTGATCGAGTGCACGTGCGCGTGCTCATCGTGATGGTCGTGCTGATGGTCGTGCACGATCTCGCCATGCGCATGCACGTGAGAGTGGGAGTGATCGCGGCCCGCTTTCTTTAGCCCCCAGGCAAAGTACACCAGGCCGAACGCAAGCAGCGCCCAGCTGGCGAGGTTGCCGCGCATGCTCTCGATTTCGATGAGTGACGCCAGCTGCGTGCCGAGCAACAGGCCGATGGCCCCGATTACGACCGAACTGAGCACATGGCCAATCCCGCAAAACAGCGTTACGCGGAGGGTCCGCGCCAGGCCCCAGCCGCGCGCCTTGCCCATTGCCGTAAAAACCACGTAGTGGTCCGGGCCCATTATCGTGTGCAGAAACGCTATGGACGCCGCCGTCACGAGCAGAATCTGGGCTTCGTTCATCTGGCCAGACTACCGTTGGGGCTCATTCGGGCGCGATACGTATTTACCGGTCGAATCAGCCCCTCTGATGAGACTTCGGTGGGTGCAGAAGGCTTCGGACTCAGGCAGAATCGGACCATGAAGACTATCGACCGCAAGTTGCTGTGTGCGCTGCTGCTGAGCACCGGGCTCATTGCATCCTGTGCGACTGCGCCACGAACGCAGCTCGTGCCGGTTGCTGAAAGCCGCGAGTGTGTCGTGCTTTTGCACGGCCTGAATCGCAGCTGGCGCGCCATGCGGCCGATGGCCGACGCCCTGCAGGACGCCGGATTTACGACGGTGAACGTCGATTACCCGTCCCAGGCCGGCCCGGTCGAGGTAATT
>JAOTTJ010000471.1 GCA_029864465.1 Gammaproteobacteria bacterium
TCGGCGGCCGCGCAAGCCGCGCCGCCCCCCGCGCGGACAGCATCAGACAGATCAGGGTTCCTAGAGTCGCGAAATCTGCGAGAATCGCCTCTTCGATAAACCCAGTTGAGCCATGGCTTCCGTCAATTCACCACCGAATCTCTCTCTCGCCGCCGACCTGCGCTATATCGTGGTCGAGGGGCCGATCGGTGTCGGCAAGACGAGCCTCGCGCGGCGTCTCGCGGAGAGTTTCGAAAGTGACCTGGTGCTCGAGAACGCTGAAGAAAACCCGTTCCTCGAGCGTTTCTACCGCAACCGCCGCCATTCCGCGCTGCCAACGCAGCTGTTTTTCCTTTTTCAGCGCGCACGACAGATTGAAGCGATTCGCCAGACGGACCTGTTCTCGCCCGTGCGGGTCGCCGACTTCATGCTCGACAAGGATCGGTTGTTCGCCGAGCTCAATCTCGATGCAAACGAGCTCAACCTCTACGAGCAGGTCTATCAAAGCCTCGAAATCGATCCGCCGACGCCGGACCTCGTTATCTATTTGCAGGCGCCGCCGAGCGTGCTGCGCCGACGTGTTGTAAGCCGAGGTATTCCGTACGAGCAGCAATTAGACGAGGATTACCTCGAGCGTCTCGGTAATGCGTATGCGAAGTTCTTCTACGAGTTCGAGGCGGCGCCGCTGTTGATCGTGAACGCGGCCCACATCGATCCCGTCCATCGCGAGGCCGATTATCAGGAACTGCTGCGTGCAATTTGCCGAATCAAGCACGGCCGCCATTTCTTCAACCCGGCCATCGAGACGTTCGCCTGACGATCGTCGAGGGATAAGCCATGTACAAGCAGCTGCAGCAGCGGGGGATGGACTCTCCGCCGGTCAATATTGGCACGCTCAGACAAATGAAAGCGGAGGGTGAACCGATCGCCGCACTCACGGCCTACGACGCGAGTTTCTCGCAACTCGTCGACATGGCGGCGACCGATCTCGTTCTCGTTGGCGACTCGCTTGGCATGGTCATCCAAGGCCACGACACGACTGTGCCCGTGACGGTCGATGACATCGTCTACCATACGCGCATCGTCACGCGTGGTCTTCGGCGAGCATTCCTGGTTTCGGATCTGCCGTTCATGAGCTACGCAACTCCGGAGCAGGCGCTAGACAACGCCGTGCGTCTCATGCAGGAGGGCGGTGCGATGATGGTCAAGCTCGAAGGCGGGCGCGGGCAGACGGCCGTCGTCGAGTGTCTCGCGCAACACGACATTCCTGTTTGCGCACACCTGGGGCTCAAGCCGCAATCGGTGCACAAGATCGGCGGTTTCCGCGTGCAGGGCCGCGAGCGCGAGGCGGCCCAGCGCATGGTCGAGGACGCACTCGCACTGCAGAACGCAGGCGCGGACATCGTGCTGCTCGAGTGCGTGCCGAACGAGGTCGGCAAGGCCATTACGGCCGCCGTCGATGTGCCCGTGATCGGAATTGGCGCGGGCCCGCACGTCGATGGGCAGATCCTTGTGCTCTACGACATCCTCGGCATTACCCAGGGTAGGACCCCACGCTTCGTGAAAAATTTCATGGTCGGTGCGGATTCCAATCTCGCGGCCATCGAAGCCTATGTCCAAGCCGTCAAGGACCGCAGCTATCCGGCCGAAGAGCACTGCTTCTCCTGATAGAATCCGCAAACTATGGCTCTCGCCGGCACTCAGGAAGCAACGGTGGCTCGGCTCGAGCGCGCCAGCCGCGTATCCGACATTCGTGAGCGTGTCGCAACCTGGCGTGCGGCCGGTGAACGTGTTGCGCTCGTGCCGACGATGGGTAATCTACACGCCGGACACTCGAGTCTGATCGATCTTGCAGCCGGCCATGCCGATCGCATTGTCGTCAGCATCTTCGTCAACCCGACGCAGTTCGGTCCCAACGAAGACATCGAGAGCTACCCGCGCACGCCCGAAAAAGACGAAGCAGTTCTTGGTGCACAGGGTAAGACCGATCTTCTATTCATTCCGGGTGTCGAGGACATCTATCCACACGGGACGGACCGCAGCGTGGGTGTGCAGCTGCCACCGGTTGCCGACGAACTTTGCGGGCGCTCGAGACCCGGCCATTTCAACGGTGTCGCTTCGGTCGTGCTGAGATTCTTGAATATCGTAGCGCCCGATTTGCTCGTCGTCGGGCGCAAGGACTATCAGCAGATGATTTTGATCGCGCGCATGATAGAGGACCTGCAGGTGAATGTTGAGCTCGTCTCGGGCGAGACT
>JAOTTJ010000117.1 GCA_029864465.1 Gammaproteobacteria bacterium
CAAGGTCGACACGCGTAACGGCGAGTACGTTTCCCGCGTCAAGAACTGACTTCGCTGCCTCGCAGTTGCACCTGATTACGCGCGGTGATGCGCGAAGCTCACTGCAGCACTGATGCCGTCCAGCCCGGCGGCGATTGCGACGAGGCGATCGATGCCGATTGCCACGCCCGCGCATTCGGGCAAGCCGTGCGCGAGTGCCGCGAGCAGAGTCTCATCGCTCGGCGGAGCGTTGCGCCCGAGGCGCGCCTGCGCGTTGCGCTCAGCTTCGAACCGCGCACGCTGCTCGAGGGCATCAGTGAGCTCGGCATACCCGTTTGCGAGTTCGATGCCGTCGATGAATACCTCGAATCTTGCGGCCACCGCCGGCGTTGAATCTTTGAGCCGGGCCAACGCGGCCTGATCGGCCGGGAAATCGTATATATAGATGAGCCTATCAGACGGCAGTCTCGGCACGATCACGGTGCTGAGCGCGAGGTCGAGCAGGCCGCGACGGTCGAGCGTGTCGGGAACCTCGATAGTGTGAGACTCGAGCGCGGCCGCAATCGTGCCGGCGTCAGCCCACGCATCGACACCGAGGTGCTCGGCGAACGCATCGGTGTAGCTCAAGCGCAGCGGTGAGCCTGCAATCCGCTCCGGGCCGAGACAAGCCGCAAGGAGCTCGCCGACCTCATCCATGAGCGCGAGATCGTCCCAGCCGACGCGGTACCATTCCAGCAGCGCGAACTCCGGCTCATGCCAGCGGCCGAGTTCGCCGTCTCGATAGACGCGGCAGATCTGGTAGATGTCACCGCTGCCGGCTGCTATCAGGCGCTTCATCGCGAACTCAGGCGATGTATGCAGATAAGATCGGGCTGTGCCGAGTGCGCTGACAGTCGTGTGCAGGCTCGTCAATGCCGGATCCGTCGTTCCCCACGGCGATAGGGCAGGTGTCTCGACTTCGAGCACGTCGCGTGCGGTGAAGAACTCGCGAATCACTGCGAGGATGCGCGCCCTGAGCCGGAGCGTCTCGAAGGTCGCAGACGGTTGCCAGGCCATAGAAACTAACCCGGTGGCGCGACTGAGCCGAGTCGCATGCCCATTCGCACGGTCCTCGCGACGCCGATAGCGCTATCCCAGCTCGCACTGCCCCGGGGCAGAACGGTGATGACCGTCGAGCCGAGATTGAATCGCCCAATCTCGGCGCCGGGCGGCAGTGGATCCGCTGGCACGTCGTCCGTGCCCCAGTGTCGTGGACCTGTGCTCGGGATCTCCCCGAGCCAGGGCGTCGCTAGGCTCGCGACATTGAGTGCACCGACGAGCACGACAGCGATCGGCCCGATCGCCGTGATCGCCCAGAGCACGAGTCGTTCGTTGCGGCAAAATAGACCAGGAATCGCGCGCGCAGTCGTCTCGTTTACGCTGAAACGTTTTCCAGGAATGTAACGCGCTCCGGTCAGAGTCCCGGCCAGCGGTAGATGCACGCGGTGATAGTCGTAGGGCGCAAGATAGATCGTGACGAAATCACCGAGATCAGCCTCCGCGGCGCTCGGCGGCCGCGCACCGAGCAATTCCTCGAGTGCATAGGGCATGCCCTTCGCCTGCAGGGCCTGTCCATGCGTTGCCGTGCCGAACTCTGTCACTCGACCGTCTGCTGGGGCAAGCAGCGCCGAGTCGCCTGTTGCGAGCGGGCGCGCGCCCGGGCGTAGCGCGCGTGTGAAGAAGTCGTTGAAGCTGTCGTAGTCGGCGAGGGACGGGCGGTCCGCATCGTCGAGATTGACGCGGTACTGCTTCGCGAACCATCGGATCAGTGGTGTTTTGAGCACGGACCATTCCGAACGCGCCACATGATAAATGCAGCGCCCGAGCAAACGCTGCGGCAGCAGATACTGCATCCAGACGAACAGCGTCGCCTTCATGAACCGGAGCGGTTGGCGCGCCGTCGCAGATCGAGTGCCCTGACGCGCCGAAAGTCGATCGCGATTTCGCGCGCCGAAACTGATCCGTCGATCGTTGCGATGAGCTCGGCGTCCGGGCCGATCATGTAAATCGTGCCGTTGTGCGTGACGCTGTAACTGGGCTGATTGGGAAACTCTTGAACCATGACGGTGACGCCAAGGGCTCTGAGCAGCGGATCGAGATTGCGCCTCGACCCGGTGACGCCGGTGAAACGGGCGTCGAAGTTACTCAAATAGGCAGCAATCGCGTCGATTGTGTCCCGATTCGGGTCGACGCTGACGAAAACGACCTCCGGCAGCTGGCTTCCGGCGTCTTCGAGCTCACCGTAGGCTTGCGCGAGTGTCGCTAGCGTAAGGGGGCAAATGTCGGGGCAGTTCGTGAAGCCGAAAAACATGAGGCTGAATTGGCCGCGCAGATTATCGCGCGAGTATGTCTCATTGCCCGTGCCATCGAGATTGAACGCCGGTAGCTCGAGCGGCATTTCGAAATAGCTTGCCTGCTCCGGCAACGGCACGGGCCGGCGCAGGCTCGTCGTCGCGAGCATGACACCGACGAGCAGCAGCAGGCCGATAATGAGGACTCTGAGCATGGCGCCGATCATGGCGGTCATTATCTCATAAGGGGTATCATGCGCGGCCGATGCATCTCGTCGAGCTCGAACAGGCGTTGCGTACAGGCGTGGACTGCGAAACTTGGGTCCAGCGGATCGCGTCCTACTTCGAATCCCATACGCTGTACTTCGGGCACGGTACCGACAATGCGGCCGATGAAGCCTACTGGCTCGTGCGTGCCGTGCAGGGCTGGAGCGAGGGGGCCTGGGGCAGCCCGCCGGATCCGAGCGCAATACCACGCGTCCTCGAGCTCGCGCGGACTCGCGTCGAGCTGCGCAAGCCCATGGCGTATCTTCTCGGCGAAGCGTGGTTTGCGGGCTTGCGTTTCACTGTCGACGACCGCGTCCTCGTGCCGCGCTCGCCGCTCGCCGAGCTCATCGAGTCCTGCTTCGAGCCTTGGTGTCGGATCGCGCCCGGTGACCGCCTCCTCGACGTGGGCACGGGCAGCGGCTGCCTCGCGCTTGCCGCCGCGTATCACTGTCCGAGCTTGCGGGTCGACGCGACGGACGTGTCCTCGGCGGCGTTAGAGATTGCTAAATCGAATGCGGCGGCTCTCGAGCTCGAAGATCGCGTCACGCTTATCCTTGCAGATCTGTACCCGCCGCGGGGCGCGGTGTACGAGATCATTGTCTCCAATCCGCCTTACGTCCCGACGTCCAGGCTCGCCGAGCTGCCGCGCGAGTACACGCATGAGCCGGCTCTCGGATTGGATGGCGGACCAGTCGGCCTCGATGTCATCGCTCGGCTGCTCGCCGAGGCCCCAGCCTATCTCGCACCTGGTGGCAGCTTGATCATCGAGGTTGGTGAGGCGCAGGACGCCTTCACAGCAGCTTATCCGGAGCTGCCCGTCACCTGGCTCGAGTTCGAACGTGGTGGCGAAGGCGTGTTTCTCGTCTCGCGTGACGATTTGACTGGACACTTAACGAGTTAGCGTGCTGCAATTACACGTTTTCCGTGCGGGTGCCGACTAACGGTCCGGCGGATAGCGATGTGGGGCGAGTTGCGGGCGCATGGCGGGCGATACTTTCGGTAAACTCTTTACGGTAACGACCTTTGGCGAGAGCCATGGGCCCGGGCTCGGCTGTGTCGTGGGCGGCTGCCCGCCGGGCTTGGCGTTGAGCGAGGCGGATCTGCAGAAGGATCTCGACCGCCGCCGACCGGGCACGTCCCGCTTCGTCACCCAGCGCAAGGAACCTGACGAGGCCAAGATCTTGTCCGGCGTCTTCGAGGGTGTCACGACGGGGGCTGCGATCGGCCTGTACGTCGAGAATGTCGATCAGCGCTCGCGCGACTACACGAAAATCAAAGATCGCTTTCGGCCTGGTCACGCCGATTACAGCTATCAACAAAAGTATGGGATACGCGACTACCGTGGCGGGGGTCGATCCTCGGCGCGCGAGACAGTCATGCGCGTGGCCGCAGGGGCGATTGCGAAAAAGTATCTGCACGAGCGGTTGGGGCTGACGATCCATGGTTACCTCGCGCAGCTCGGACCGATCCAGCTGGAAGCGCGCGATCTGTCGAGCGTGAATGGCAACCCGTTTTTCTGTGCGGACCCGGATAGGGTGCCCGAGCTCGAAGCGTTCATGATTCAGTTACGCAAGGACGGCGATTCCGTCGGCGCAAGAATTAATTTGATCGCGAGCAACGTGCCGCCCGGTCTCGGCGAGCCCGTGTTCGACAAGCTGCATGCGGAGCTCGCTCACGGGCTCATGAGTATCAACGCCGTTAAGGCTGTCGAGTTCGGTGACGGTTTCGCGTGTGTCGAGCAGCGCGGCAGTGAGCACCGCGATGAGCTCACGCCGGACGGTTTCACGAAGAACTCCTCCGGCGGGACGCTCGGCGGTATTTCCACGGGACAGGATATTCTTGCCAGTATCGCCCTGAAACCGACGTCGAGTATTCAAATCCCGGGCCGTACGATCGATACTGACGGTGCTGCTGCGGAAATCGTGACGACAGGTCGTCACGATCCATGTGTCGGTCTTCGCGCGACGCCGATTGCCGAGGCGATGATTGCGCTGACGATCATGGACCACTACCTGCGGCACCGCGCCCAGAACGCCGACGTCGTCTCGACGACGCCGGCGATCGGCTTCAAGCAAAACGCTTGAATCCGATCGCGCAGTCGCCAGTATTACCCTCATTCAATGGACCCCGAGTAATCGAAGATGAGCAAGAACTATGCTGTTGCCGTTGTCGGTGCAACCGGCCTCGTCGGCGAGGCCATGTACCGCATATTGGAGGAGCGGAAATTTCCAGTCGGGCGGTTCGTGCCGCTCGCGAGTGTGCGGTCGGCGGGCCGCAGCGTGACCTTTCGCGGTAAGGAGCACGAGATCGAAGTGCTAGATGATTTTGACTTTAGCGGCATCGATATCGCGCTGTTCTCGGCCGGCGCCTCCGTGTCCGCAGAGGCTGCGCCGCGTGCGGTAGCTGCTGGGGCTGTGGTTATCGACAACACGTCGCAGTTTCGCTACGACGACGAGATTCCGCTGGTCGTGCCCGAATGCAATGCCGAACGGATTGCCGACTACCGCAACCGTGGAATCATCGCCAATCCGAACTGCTCGACGATCCAACTCGTTGTCGCCCTGAAGCCTCTCCAGGACGCAGTCGGCATCGAGCGAGTAAACGTGGCTACTTATCAAGCCGTCTCGGGAGCCGGCCGGAGCGCCATCGAGGCCCTGACGGAAGGAAGCCGGGCATGGCTGGAGGACGCCGAAGCGCTCGCGCCCGGACCCGAGAAGCCCGTGGCATTCAATGCCGTGCCCAAGATCGATCGCCTCATGGACACGGGATATACGAAGGAAGAGATGAAGCTGTACTGGGAAACCCGAAAAATTCTCGAAGATCCGGATATTATGGTAAATGCCACGTGTGTCCGGGTCCCTGTCTACTACGGGCATTCCGAGGCGGTGCATGTCGAAACTCGGACCAAAATCACAGTTCCTGAGGCCCAGAAATTGTTAAATTCAGCTCCCGGCGTAACGGTAATCGACGGCGAGATGCCCGGCGCTTATCCGACGGCGGCGACGGACGCTGCGCATCGAGATGCCGTGTATGTCGGCCGGATTCGGGAGGACATGACCCATCCGCGGGGACTGAACCTCTGGGTTGTGGCCGACAACGTACGTAAGGGCGCAGCGCTGAACAGCGTGCAGATTGCGGAGATTTTGGTAAATCGGGTTATGTAATGTATTGTTTTGGCTCGCAACCCGAGGCGATTCCTCGCTAACGACGTGGGCTCTATGGCTTTCACGCGCGAACTGACACAGGTAGGGGATTTTTCATGACACGACGGGCACATTGGGGCTGTTTTTCCCTGCTGCTGGCACCCTTCGGAGCATGGGCCTTAGGCCTGGGCGATATCGAGCTGCGCTCCGCTCTGAACCAGCCCCTCGACGCCAACATCGAGCTCGTCTCGCCGACCCCGGAGGAGCTGTCCGATCTGCGCGTTGCGCTCGCGACGCCGGAGACTTTCGAGCGCTATGGGCTCGATCGGCCGGGTTTCCTGTCGCGCCTTTCATTTAATATTGTTCGCGACGATGTCGGGCGCGACGTCATTCGAGTCACTTCGCTCGAGCCGATCGTCGAGCCATTCGTCACCGTTCTCGTCGAGGCGACGTGGAACCGCGGGCGTTTGCTGCGCGAATACACTGTCTTTCTCGATCCGCCCGTGATGCTGCCCGCCGAGGCCGTCATCGAGCGAATCGAGCCTGCCGTCGTGCGTGCGCCGCAGCCTGCCGAGCCTGCCGCCGTTATTGAACGGCCGCCTGCCGTGTCGCCGGAGCCAGCGCCAGCGCCAGCGCCGGCGCCTGTACCTGAGCCCATTCCCGTGACGCCGCCGGCGTCGACAGCGGCGGAATCGGCGCCAGCGCCTGCGCCTGTGCCCACATCGAGTGCGGCCCCGCCGCCCGCACGGGTCGCTGCTACCGCAGACGTGCCGGGAGCCTACGGCCCCGTGCAGCGTGGCGATACGCTCTGGGGAATCGCAGCTCAGCGCCGGCCAGCCGGCATAACGATGAATCAGATGATGGTTGCCATGTACGAGGCCAATCCGGCGGCGTTCATCGGCAATATGAATCTATTGCGCGAAGGCGCGACGCTGGTCATGCCTGACGCGGGGGCGCTCGCCAGCCTCAGCGCAGCAGACGCGACCCGAGAAGCCATCCGCCAGACAGCGGAATGGCAGCAGCCGAACGTGCAACAGGCACGCCTACGGCTCCTTGCGCCGGAGATCGAGACGACCCCGGCCACCAGCGTCGCCGATACGGCTACGACGCCAGGCGCCGATCCGGTACCGACTTCCGACGTCGAACCGCGGGTCGCGACGCAGCCCGGCGAGCTCGAGGAGCCCGAGCGCATTCTGAGCGTAGAAGACCGATCGCTCGCCGAGCTGCAGCAGCAGCTTGGCGAAGGCCAGGTCGCCGAAGTGACGAATACAATGCCTGACGTCGAGGCCACGGGTGCAGAAGCGGCGCTCGTCGAAGCGGGTGTCGACCTCGAGGGCGAGCAAATCTTTGTCGACGACACCGAGCCCGCGACCGAGCTGATGGAAACTGCCGAGGAGCTGGTCGAGCCGGCTGCCGAGGAAGCCACAGAGGACGCAGTCGTGGAACCGCCGCCGGTGGTGTCGACGCCGGCCGTTACGACCGGCACGGAGCCGTCGTTGATCTCGCGAGTGCTCGGATGGCTCACGACACCACTCGTGTGGATGATCCTTGGGCTTGCGGCGCTCGTCGGCGCCGGTGTGGTCTATCTGCGCACAAGACATGTCCTCGCCGAGGAAGATCTGACCGGACGCTGGGAGGCGCTCGAGGAGGACACGGAAGAGGATCTCGAGACGCGCGAGGCAACCGAACGCCTGCGCAGCCAGGCTCGCGTAGACGACGAAACGATCGTTGTAGAGGAACAGCACACCCAGGAGCTTCCTCAGCGTGAACAGGTCGCTGATGAGCTGTTCGACATCGGTGAGGCCGAGGACGAACCGCCCACGTTGCCCGATGTCGAGCCTGAGCCCGAGGTGGCGGCAGTGCCCGATATACCCGATGCGCCGGCCGCGACGGGTCAGTTCGCCGCACCCGAGGAGACCCTGTCGAGCCAGACGGTCATCAATTTGGATCAGGCCGATCCGATTGCCGAGGCCGATTTCCACATGGCCTATGGGCTCTACGACCAGGCAGCCGACCTCGTCTCGAAGGCTCTGGAGACCGACCCCGACAATCGCAATTTGCGGCTGAAGCTACTCGAAGTCTTTTTCGTGTGGGGCAACCGAGAGGCGTTTCTCGACACTGCGCGCATCTTGCACGCAGAGATCGGCGCGACGGGTAATTCCGACTGGGACAAGGTTGTCATCATGGGCAAGCAGATCTGCCCGGACGAATCCATGTTCGCTGAAGCCACGGCAATGGCCGATTCGGTCGACCTCGACCTGGCCGCGGGCGATGCGCCCGTGCTGGATCTCGCATTCGAGGATGAAGAGCCCGCCGCAATGGATCTGGACCTCACGGGTGGTGAGGGAGACGTGACGCTCGAGCTCGCATCGACCAATGAGTCTGCAGAGGCCACAGCAGACATCGACATCGGCGAGAAGACGGCTGCCGGTCTTGAAGCTGCATTCCTGCCGCTCGGCGAAGGTGCGGACGAGAGTGCCAAGACCTCGCCCAATATCGATATCGATGGCGACACGCAGGAAGCACCAACCCTCGAAGCCACCGCGCTCGACAGTCCGACGGTGGAGCTCGGCAGCCCCGATGCTCCGACGGTCGACACGCTCGGACCGGATGCGCCGACGATGGAATCGCCGATGTTCGATGTCGATATCGACGCTTCAGCGGAATTGCCGACGTTGGTTCAGCCGGGATTGTCAGCTGAAGAGAGCGACGCCGGTGAGCGCACAGCTGAGATCGAACTCGACGACTTGGGGCTCAACGTCGATGATCTGCCCGAGTTCGGAGACGAGCCTGGCGCTGAGGAGAGCCTGCTCGAGGCTGCGGCTCCTATCGAGGAGGTGGATGACGACGTGCTGTCTGCCACAGGCGTGACCCAGGTTCTCTCGGCAGCTGATGAGATGCCTGAAGCCGCTGAGCTGCCAGGTGACGACGGCGGGGATTATGCGCGGACCGAGGTGCTCGAGCCGGCGGGAACTCATGAGGACACGGCTGCAACGGCGAGTTTTCCGGGAATGACCCCGGGGGCGGCGAAGCAGCCGGGCAGTGG
>JAOTTJ010000472.1 GCA_029864465.1 Gammaproteobacteria bacterium
AGCATCCGGAGTCCTGGCGAAATATCCGGGCTAACGCCCTTTCCGTTATGATGCGCTCCACCTGAGATCGCTGGTGAGCTCATGAGCTGGTTCGATAAACTCATGCCGTCGCGGATCAAGCCCGGGCAGCGAACGCGCTCGGTCCCCGAAGGGCTCTGGGTACAGTGCGATGGTTGTGCTGCCCAGCTCTATCGCGCCGAGCTCAAACGCAATCTCTACGTCTGCCCGAAGTGCGAGCACCACATGCGTATCGGGGCGCGTGACCGGTTGGAGATGTTCCTCGACCCGGACTCCGGACAGGAGCTCGCAGCCGGTATCAAGCCCATCGATCCCCTCAAGTTCAAGGACAGCAAGCGCTACCGGGATCGTCTGTCGCAGGCGCAGAAAAACACGGGCGAAGACGATGCGCTCGTCGTGATGGCGGGTGCATTGAAGGGACTACCCGTCGTGGCGGCTGCGTTCGAGTTCAGTTTTATGGGCGGTTCGATGGGCTCTGTGGTCGGCGAGCGCTTCGTGCGTGCTGTGAACTACTGCATCGAGCAGAATCGTCCGCTCATTTGCTTCTCCGCGAGTGGAGGCGCACGTATGCAAGAGGCGCTGTTCTCATTGTTTCAGATGGCCAAGACGAGCGCTGCGCTCGCGCGCTTGGCCGATGCGGGTATTCCTTATATCTCCGTGATGACGGACCCGACGATGGGCGGCGTCTCTGCAAGTCTCGCATTGCTCGGTGATATCAATGCCGCGGAGCCGAAAGCGCTCATCGGCTTCGCCGGGCCGCGTGTCATCGAGCAAACAGTCGGAGAGACACTTCCGGAGGGGTTCCAGCGCGCGGAGTTCCTGGTCGAGAAAGGCGCCCTGGATATGATCGTCGATCGTCGCCGCGCGCGCGACGAGTTCGCCGAATTGCTTTCAAAGTTGCTCGACCGGCCGCTGCTCGCTTGAACGAGATCTCACGCGTAACTACCGACGAGGCAGCGGCGCTGGAGGGATGGTTGCAGCGGCTGGAAATCCTGCATCCGAAAAAGATCGATCTCTCCCTAGACCGCGTCGAGACGGTGCTGTCGGCCCTGAATATTCGTACGCCTCCGTATCGCGTATTGACGGTGGCGGGCACGAACGGCAAGGGATCGTGCGTTGCGCTTCTGGAGAGTATCTACGTCCGCGCGGGCTATCGCGTCGGCAGCTATACCTCGCCCCATCTCTGGCGTTTCAACGAGCGGATCCGTCTGAACGGTGCAGAAGCGTCCGATGCCCAGATCGTGGACATCTTTTCAGAGATCGATTCAGTTCGCGGGCAGACAACGCTGTCGTATTTCGAGTTCTCGACCGTGGCGGCGCTTGTGTATTTCGTTCGCCGTCAAGCTGAGATCGCGATTCTCGAGGTCGGTCTCGGCGGGCGTCTCGATGCCGTTAACGCAGTCGATGCCGATCTTGCGCTGATAACGAGTATCGATCTCGATCATGAGCGCTGGCTCGGCAGTACCCGCGAGGAGATTGGTGCCGAGAAAGCCGGTATCTTGCGCAGCGGTAAACCGGCCGTCGTCGCTGACAGAGCTCCTCCGAATTCTGTGCTCGAGCGGGCTGCGACGCTTGGCGCCGAGCTTCGGCGCCTCGGCGTCGATTTCGACTACCGTCGCCATCCGGACGGCAGCTGGGACTTCCTCGGCAAGGCCTCAGCCGTCGAGGGCCTGCCGCGGTCGCCGTTGGCAGGCCAGGTCCAGTATGCCAATGCGGCTGGCTGTCTCGCGGCCGTCGAGGCGCTGCAAGCCAGGCTGCCTGTCGAGGGCTGTGACCTGGCCGGCGCGATCGCGGCTGTCCGATTGCCCGGCCGCGTCCAGCGAGCATCTCTCGGCGGCGTGGAGTGGATTTTCGACGTTGCGCACAATCCGGCGGCCGCGCGCGTGCTCGCGGACGAGCTCGCGCGCGATCCTGCGCCAGGCCGCACGCTCGCGATCTTTGGCCTCATGGCGGACAAAGACCTCGCGGGCGTGCTCGAGCCGATCGCCGAGTCCGTAGACGCGTGGCTCGTCACGCGCGCCAAAAGCGAGCGGGCGAGCGACCCACGAGCGCTTACGGCGGCTCTCGAGGAACTCGGTTGCACGGATGTTCGCGAGGCTGTCGACATAGCGTCCGCGTGTGATCTGGCCGCTCGCGAGACCGGCGCAGGTGATCGAGTCGTGACGTTCGGCTCTTTTCAGATCGTCGGCCCCGCCATGGAGGCGCTTGA
>JAOTTJ010000473.1 GCA_029864465.1 Gammaproteobacteria bacterium
CACAACAGAGCCGCCCGCCCCGAAGGAAGCGAAGGAAGCGACCAAAGCTGCCGAGGAGAAGCCAAAGCTCAGGAGCGTAGGCGCCTGACATAGTGGGTCAGAGACCGGCGAGAAATTCCCGCAAGCCCTCGAGATAGGTGCGCTCATCGCGGATGAAGGCGTCGTTATGCGTTCCCCGCAGCACCAGCAGCGACCGGGGCTCGGGTGCGGCGGCTAAAACCGCTTCACCGTGGTGAAAGGGGATAATCTCGTCGTCACGACTGTGGACGACGAGGACGGGACAGCGCACGTTCTGCACGTAGTCACGCGTAGCGTAACTGAATCGACTCAACCAGCGTGCCGGCAGCCATGGATAGAGCTCGGCGGCAATATCGGGCACCGACGTGAAAGACGATTCGAGGATCAGACCTGCGGGATCCTGTCCTGAGGCCAGCCGCGCCGCAACGGACGCGCCGACAGAACGGCCGAATACGACAATGTCCTGCGGGCGCACACCGCGTTCTTGCGTGAGATACCGCCAGGCTGCCTCGGCGTCACGATAGGTACCCGCTTCCGTCGTCTTGCCTTCACTCTGCCCGTAACCGCGGTAATCGATGATCATGACGGACAGGCCGAGACCCAGGAACTGCCCTATCGAGGCCAGACGGTGGGAGATATTGCCGGCGTTGCCGTGAAAGAACAGCAATACGCGGGCGCGCTGTCCCTCGATGAACCAGCCGTGCAGCGTCACGCCGTCGGCCGTTGTGATACGCACATCCTCGAAGGCCATGCCCGCGTCACCCGGTGTCATGGTCAGCGCGCGTCCGCCCACGTTCGGCAGGTAGAGCATCCGAGCCTGCAGCAGATAGACGATCCCCACGAGCAGGGCGTAGCTGGCGAGCAGCGTGAGAACGAGTTTCAGCATCGGCTCGAGCGAGGGGCTGCGAACAGCCGCTCGAGCAGCAGGTGTGTCGGCAGATAGACCACCAGGGGAAAGGCGATCATCAGCAGGATCAGATACACCGGCGCGGGCATCCAGGCCTGCGGCTCACGGCCAAGGCCGCGAACCCAGTTGATGTTCGCCGCTGGATCGGTGAGCAGATAGCTCGCGGGCAGCACGACCCAGGCCAGCACGGTCTGATAGATCAGGGCCCTGCGCTCGTAACCGAGCCGGTAGATCAGCCAGACTAAAAGCGCGGGCAGCGCCACATGAAACAAGGAGAGACCGCGAACCAACAGCGGCAGATCGGGATCGAACATGTAGCGTGTGCCGAGCAGCTGAAGGGAATCCGCACCGAACATCAGTCTCCAGAAGAAATCGATGTTCCAGGCCAGCTCCGGCACGAGGATCGCCAACGCCATCATGCTGGCGAGCAGGGCGTTTTCCGCCCATAGCGCCAGCACCGTCACGAATAGAGCAATGTCTGACCCCCAAAGGAAATTCTCATGCCCATGTTCCAGCCAGTAGACCGGCACGAGGACGATGACGAACAGCGTATAGGCCAGCTTGACCCACAGAGAGATGATCGTACCCACCCCAAGGTTATACAACGGCCCTATACTCTAACGTGAGCGGCCCGTACCCGCCGTCACGCAGTAAGGGTCGGATTCGCGTTAGGACGGCGCCTTACCTCGGGACTCGAGATACTCGCGCAGTGCCCGATCAACGGCGTCCGAATCGGGAAAGTGCTCCCGAAGATCCGGTTCGATGAGGACGACATGAATACCCTCGGCGCGTCATTCGTCGGGCACTGGTGATCCTGATACTTTCATCGCGATTGGTAGCGGCCTTGGGTGCTCGCTGGAGGAGTGGCCCTGGCGGTGTGCAGGCTCTGCCGCGCTTCCGCTGCAACATTGGAATGAGTCCAGGTCGCGGTTGGTCGCGCGTGCGGCTGCCACGGTTATTACTCTGACCCCATTAACGGATCGGCGCTAAAATGCCGGATAGCGGGCTAACTTGGATTGCTGACTTCACTAGAGTGACGTAGAGGAACGCGTGAGAAAAACCATTCTCGCTCTCGGGTGGTCGATGGCTGGCGTGCTTCCGGCTTCGGGTCACCATAGCGAAGCGGGTTTCGATACCGATTCCATCGTCGCCTTCGAAGCAACCGTCATCGACTTCGACTGGCGAAATCCTCACGTCTATGCCGTCGTCGAAACGACGGATGCCGATGGCGTGCCCGTTCAATGGCGGGTAGAGACGAGCTCGACCCCCATTCTGAGCCGGCGCGGCTGGACCCCGG
>JAOTTJ010000004.1 GCA_029864465.1 Gammaproteobacteria bacterium
AGAGCTGCTGGCGGTCGGTCGGGGCATCGTGCTTCCGAGCAACGCGCTCGGCGGCGCAATGGCGGCCGTTTATGCCTCCGGTGCATACGCGCGCATCCGACGCCAGTTCAAGCTGCCGATCGGCAAGTTTCACGGTGTCGGCGAAGCGCTCGCGCGCATGGCGGGTCTAACGTACGTCATGAAGGCGGCATCGCGCGTCACGTGCGCGGCCTTGAATGCGGGCGAAAAGCCTGCCGTACCGACGGCGATTCTCAAATACCACAACACGGAGATGAGTCGCCAAGTTGCCAATGACGCGATGGACGTTCAGGGTGGCAAGGCCATCATGCTCGGGCCGTTGAACTATCTCGCCAGAGGTTATGAGTCTGTG
Organism: Gammaproteobacteria bacterium; assembly: GCA_029864465.1. Classification (GTDB taxonomy): domain Bacteria; phylum Pseudomonadota; class Gammaproteobacteria; order Steroidobacterales; family Rariloculaceae; genus JAHEEM01. Next base: position 371 of record JAOTTJ010000004.1, read on the forward strand.
CCGATCGCCATCACGGTCGAGGGCGCGAATATTCTCACGCGCAATCTCATCATTTTTGGCCAGGGCGCGATTCGCTGTCATCCGTTCGTGTTGGCCGAGCTCAACGCAGCTGCAGACGAGGACCGCAACAGAGGCCTCGTCGATTTCGACCGGCTCCTGTTCCGACACATAGGCTACGCCATATCCAACGCCATGCGCTCGTTGGTCATGGGGCTCACGCTATCTCGATTTACCAAGGTTCCCGCAACCGGGTTCACCCGACGCTATTACCAGCGTTTGAACCGATACAGCGCCTCGTTCGCGCTGGCAGCGGACATCGCAATGCTCACGCTCGGCGGTTCGCTCAAGCGCAGAGAACTGCTGTCCGCGAGGCTCGGCGACGTCCTGAGTTACCTGTACCTCACCTCAATGGTGCTAAAGAATTTCGAAGACCAGGGCTCACCGGCAGCCGACCGCCCGCTCGTCGAATGGGCCTGCCGGACATTGCTTTACCGCACCCAGGAGCAACTCCACAGCTTCCTGCGCAATTTTCCAAACCGTTGGGTGGCAGCTGGACTGCGCATGCTGATATTCCCTCGCGGGCGGACGTTCTCCTCTCCGTCGGACGAGCTCGGCCAGGAGATCGTCGAGCTCATCATCAACCCGACTACGACGCGCGAGCGGCTTTGCGACCATATCTATAAAACCGTCGAGCCTGGCAATCCCATCGGCCTGCTGCAAGAGGCCCTCGAGGCAGCGGATGAAGTTCGGCGGTTCGAGCGCAAAGTTTTCGACGCCGTGCGCAACAGTACGATCAAGCGCGAGGACACGCCCGGGCAGATCGACGAAGCCGAGACGCTCGGGGTCATCACGTCCGAGGAGGCCGACCAGATCCGCGCGTTCGATGCCAAAACCATGGCCCTGCTCGCAGTCAACGATTTCGCCCCGGAAGAGCTCACGCGTCGCGGCCCGCAGCCGCAGACGAACAAGCCAGCAAAGAAAAAAGCGGCGGCAAGGAAGCCGACGAAGAGGGCCGCCGCGAAACCTCGCAAGAAGAGCGCTCGCCGCGTGGCAGCGCAGCCCGAGCAGGCCGAAGCAGAACCGGGTGAGTAGCCCGCCGAGCCGGTTGCCGACCGGGCGTGCACCGGGCCGAGCGTGTGCTACATTTGCGAGTTCCGACGGAACAAAACCAAGGGGAGCACGATGCCGGCCCGACTGAACTTTGCTTTGATCACCGCCACGCTCATGATCGCCGGCTGCGCACAGGAAAGCGCGCCCGAGGCGCCGGCTGAAATGGCCGCCCCCGCCGCCGCACCGGCAGTGATGCGCAGCGCAGCACCGGCCGGCGCCGAGGCGTATATCATCGCGCCGGCTGACGGGGCGACCGTGACGAGCCCGGTAGCCGTCGCGTTCGGGCTCAGAGGGATTGGCGTCGCGCCCGCGGGCATAGACTTACCGAATACCGGCCACCATCACCTGCTCATCGACACGGAGCTCGCGAACTTCGATTCGCCGATTCCGGCCAACGCTCAACACGTTCATTTCGGTCTCGGCCAGACCGAAACTACCGTAGAGCTCGCGCCCGGACGCCACGAGTTGCGACTCGTGCTCGGCGATCACCTGCACACTCCGCACGATCCTCCAGTGACATCCGATGTTGTTACGATCACCGTGTCGCCTTAGAGCAAGGCAGCGCTTGCCAGGTCTCGGCGGAGACCGCGGAACCTAGACCATGTACACGCAGTTCTTTGGCCTGCGAGAGAAACCGTTCGCGATCACGCCGGATCCGCGCTACCTCTATCTGAGCCAACGCCATGCCGATGCGCTGGCGCACCTGATTTACGGTATCTCGCATAGCGGCGGCTTCATCCAGCTGACGGGCGAGGTCGGCACGGGCAAAACGACGCTCGTGCGAACGCTGTTCGAGCAGTTGCCCGACGAAGCCGACGTCGCGCTGATTCTGAACCCCGAGCTCTCAGCGACGGAATTCCTCACTGCAATACTCGAGGAACTCAAAGTCGAGCTGCCTGGCGACCGGTCCAACAAAGGCCTGATCGATCACCTCAACAAATTTCTACTCGAGGCGCATGCGCGCGGCCGGCGCACGGTGCTCATCGTCGACGAAGCTCAGAACCTCGCACCAAGGATCCTCGAGCAAGTCCGCCTCCTCACGAATCTCGAGACGCCGAAGCAGAAGCTGCTGCAGATCATATTGATCGGTCAACCCGAGCTCAGAACGTTGCTTGCACAGCCGAACATGCGTCAGCTCGCACAGCGCGTCACGGGCCGTTATCACCTCGAACCGCTGCTTCTCGACGATTCGATCAAATACATCGAGCACCGCCTCAAGGTCGCCGGCGCGAGCGGCGGTATCTTCACACCAAGCGCGCTTCGCGAAATCTATCGTCAGTCGAAGGGGGTGCCGCGGCTCATCAACGTCGTCGCCGACCGCGCACTGCTCGCAGCCTATACCCAGGACACGCGCAATATCGATCGACGCCTCGTCCGCCGGGCCGCAGCCGAGGTGTACGGCCAGCCGCGCGGCGCGGACTGGAAAGCGCATCTCGCTGCAACGACGACCGTGGTTGCACTTGCCGCACTCGCGTTCGCAAGCTGGCATTACGCGACGCTCGATGCACCCGGCGTCATCAGTCCGGTCATCGAGCAAGCCACTGTCGAGCTCGTCGACGTGCCACCGGTAACTGTCGAGCCCGCCGAAGGGTTGCCACCCGAGCCGACGCCACCGTCGCTCGCCGGACTGCTCGCCGAGTCCGCCGTACCGAAGGACACCGATTCAGCGTTCGCGACGCTGTTCGCGCTCTGGGGCGCGCAATACGTGCCGGGTGATGGGCCAGCGTGCGAACAAGCGCAGCGCCAGCGGCTTCGTTGCTGGTACGAGCGGGGCACACTAAGCCACTTACGGCGCCTGAATCGCCCGGCAATATTGAGCCTCATCGATGGGCATGGCGACGAGTTTCAGGTTGTGCTCGGCCGGCTCGATGAGTCCACCGCGACATTGTTCGCCGGCGAGGACGCATTCGTGCTCGATCTCGAGGAGCTCGCCGAATATTGGTACGGCGATCACCTGATTCTCTGGCAGCCCGGCAGTGGCTCCGGCTCTGAGATAGCGCCGGGTAGCCAGGGCGAAAGCGTCATTTGGCTGCGTCGGAGCCTTGCAAAAATTTACGGAGAGCCGAGTCCGACCGTGCCGTCGAGTTTCTTCGACAGCGCGCTCGAGGAACGCGTGCGTGCTTACCAACGTGAGCGCCGCCTCGCCGTCGACGGCATCGTCGGCGCACAGACCCAGGTCGCCATCAACACGGAGCTCGGTGTGCCCGGCACACCATTGCTCACAGAGGCTGACTGAGATGTCGTTCATTCTCGACGCATTGAAGAAATCCGAGAAGGAACGGCAGCGCGAGGCCGTGCCGGGCATAGGCGATCTGCCGATCGTCATTCATCAGACACGCACATCCACGTGGGTGTTCGCTGTTGTCGCCGCGCTCGGCCTCGGTGTCATCGCTGTCGTATGGGCCTGGTGGCGGACATCGGAGACCGGCCCGATCATCGCCAGCCCGGCGCCCGCAACGCCCGCGGCCGTCGTACCGGTCGCCCCACCGCCCGTGTCAGCGGTCGTCGAGCCCCAACCGGCCCGCACTACGACACGAAGCCTCGCGAACGAGGCCGATCGCATGGCAGCTGCGACAAACCGCCCGCCCGTGGCCTCTGGCGCCGCAGAGCCTCTCGTCGTCCAGGCGACACCGGCGGTCATCACGCCATCCGCGATGTCGATCCTCGAGGCGCGCGCCGCGGGCATGGCCGTGCCCGACCTCACGCTCGAGCTGCTCGTCTATAGCCCCGAACCGGCCCAGCGGTTCGTGTACATCAACGGCGGCAAATACGTCGAAGGCGAGACGCTGACCGACGGGCCGCGCCTCGTCGAGATCTCGACCGAGGGCGCGATCCTGAGCTACCGCGGTCAGAACTTCCTGCTACCGCAGGAATAGAAGCCGGCAACTGTCAGCGGACGGGCTCGGCGGGCCTCGATCCACCGTGTGTGGTCGTCTTCGTTGCGCCGTTTAACACCGCAACATTCGAACTGCCGCAAGCTTTATGGCGAGGGCCTGTGCACGATGCCTCGATGGAGCGTCTCTTCAATCCGCGAAGGAGAGGGTTCGTGCGCGGGACCTCGCCCTGCGCCGACGGCCACCTCTTGTCTTCGAGTGTGCAGCGGCCGCTTGGCGACAGTTGCAGGCTACGCCGAAGGAATCTCCACGGGTTCGACGAGCGCAGCGACGTCGTTGCGCGGATTGTTCACGGCCTTGCTGACGGCCCGCACCTCGAGCGCCGCATCGGGGAGCGGGGCGAGCAGCTTCAGACATGTCTCGCTCGATGTTTCGGGATCGAGCCAATCGGCGTAGCCCGACTCTGCGAGGCAGACAGGCATTCGCTGGTGGATGCGAGCGAGCGACGCATTCGCCGCGATCGTGATGATCGTGCACGACTCGAGCGCCTCTCCTTCCGGCGTGCGCCAGTGTTCCCAGAGACCCGCAAAGCTCAGTAGCGTGTCATCGGCCGGGCTGATGTAATAGGGCCACTTGCCGGCGCGGCTCGGGCCCCATTCGTAAAATCCACTCGCCGGGATGACGCAGCGTCGCCGCTTGAACGCCTGGCGAAAGGACGGCTTATCTGCCACGGTCTCGCCACGTGCATTGATCATGCGATTGCCGATTGTCGGATCTTTGGCCCAGTGCGGCACGAGCCCCCATTTGAGCGACGTGGCCTCACGCTCGCCTGTCTGCGCCTGGCGAATCGCAAGAACATACTGGCTCGGCGCGATGTTGTAACGCTCCGTCTGCGGTGCAGCGGATGCGAGACCGTAGTGCTGCGTTAATTGCTCCGCTGGAACGAAATAGGCGAACCGTCCGCACACGTCAGGAACGAATCCCCGTGCCCCGCCTCAACAACTGAAACACGGTGGCGTAGAGCGCGACGACGGCAGCGATAATGATCACATAGGCCATGCCGATGGAGATGTCGGATGCCCCGAGCATGCCGTAACGAAACGCGTTGACCATATAGAGGATCGGGTTGATCTTTGCGATCGCCTGCCAGGCCGGCGACAACAACGAGATGGAGAAGAACACGCCGCCCAAGTAGGTCAGCGGCGTCAACACGAACGTCGGGATGATCGATATCTGATCGAAGTTCTTCGCGAATATCGCGTTCAGAAGCCCCGCCAAGGAGAACGTCATTGCCGTAAGCACAACGACTGACAGCGTGATGAGCGGATGCTCCACGCGCAGCTCTGTAAAGAACATTGCCACCACCGTGACCAGCGCGGCAACGGCCAGACCTCTTACGACACCGCCGACGACGTACCCCGCAATAATCGTCGCCACCGATAGTGGCGAAACAAGCATCTCCTCGAGGTGATTCTGCAGCTTCCCGGAAAAGAACGACGAGACGACATTGCCGAACGAGTTCGTGATCACGGCCATCATGATGAGGCCGGGCGCGATGAACATCGTATAGGGCACACCGTCCATGACGCCGATACGTCGCCCGATGAGGCTACCGAAAATGATGAAATAGAGCGTCATCGTGATCGCCGGCGGCACGATGGTCTGTACCCAGATTCGCAGGACGCGATTGACCTCTTTGCGCACGATCGTGCCGAAGCCGACGAGATTGACCTTGAGGAGATTGATCGTAGGCGGCCCCTCGGACGCCTGTCCTGCGGTCGTGGAGCCCAGCGCGGACATCAGCTGCCGCCTACCGTGCTCTTGCTCTCGACGAGTCGCATGAAAAGCTCTTCCAGGCGATTCGCGCGCGTACGCATGCTCGTCACATGCAAACCTTTAGCCGACAGCTCCGTGAACAGATCGTTCAAGCTGTGCTCCTTCGTGACCTCGACCTCGATCTCGTGCTCGTTGCGCAGCTGGCAATCGTAACCGTTCAGCGTCGGCGCCTGATCGACGGCTTCGGCGAGCGTCAGCACGAAAACCTCGCGCTGCAGCTTGCTGACGACGTTCACCATCGAGTCGTTCTCTATGATGCGCCCGTCATCGATGATCGCGATGTGGCGGCACAGGCTCTCGGCCTCCTCGAGATAATGCGTCGTCAATATGATCGTCATGCCGCTGTCGTTGAGCCGGCGCATGAGATCCCACATCGACCGGCGAATCTCGATATCCACACCGGCCGTCGGCTCGTCGAGAATCAGCAGCCTGGGCTCGTGCACGAGCGCGCGAGCTATCATGAGGCGGCGTTTCATACCGCCCGACAAATTGCGTGCAATGTCGTGGCGCCGATCCCATAGATGGAGTGCCTTGAGGTATTTCTCGGCACGGCGACGCGCCTCGGCGCGCGGTACACCGTAATAGCCGGCTTGGTTGATCAGGATATTTTCGTTCTTCTCGAAGACGTTGACGTTGACTTCCTGCGGAACGACGCCGATGCAGGATCTAGCCGCCTCGGGCTGCGTATCGACGTCGAGCCCGAACACATTGATCTTGCCGCTGGTCTTGTTGACGAGCGATGTGATGATGCCGATGGCTGTCGTCTTGCCAGCGCCGTTCGGCCCGAGCAACGCGAAGAAGTCGCCCTCCTCGACGACGAGATCGATGCCTTTTAGAGCCTCGATACCGTTCTTGTAGACCTTGCGCAGGTCGTTGATGACTAATGCGTGCAGCGGTGACTCCTGAGAAGCCGAAAACCTGGGAGCGACCGGCCATTTTAACCGGCTCCGCTGGACTTGCGCAGGCGCTTAGGGGTGATGGCGTCAGCGATACGAGCGCAGACTCGCGCGGGCCGGGCGATGGGCCGCACTATCGACGAGCGCGGCGTTCGGCTGCAGGGCGATCAACGTCAGCATCCGCGCCGCCTCGGGCTCGTCTCTCCGGAACAGCGCCGGCCACGTGAGCTGACATTCGGCAAAAGCGCAACTCAGAAGGTCCGGCGCGTACGCGAGGTCCGGAATACTCGACAGCGGCGTCGCGCGGAGCCGCCGCAACGTTGTCTTCGATAGACGCAGGAACATGCGCGCCTCGAAGCCGCGCTCGCGGGCCATGTGCCAGGCGCTGTTCAATATCGTCAGTGCCAACGATAGACGCATGCGGTCCATGTGCCGCTCCGGCGCAGCGCGATCTCGAGTGCCGTGCGCGCGCTCGAGATCCAGCCGAAACAGTGCTGCCGGTAGCTCGGCGAGACGTTCGAGGGTCGCCGGCTGCGCGTCGACGAGCCGTCGTGCGGCGCGCTGCGGCAACCCCATGCACGGGCGGCCCTGACGGGCACAGGCTTGAGCGTAGGCCAGAAACAGCCGATTGAGCTCGTGTATCTCCTCGAGCCGGTCAGCCCGGCGGCCTTCAGATGCCATCTCGACGCGTCCTTTTTTCGGGTAAGTTGCCATATATGGTCCTAAATTACCATTTATGGTTAATCTAGGCTAAGACCGAGAAACTGTCCGGTTTGATCCGAAAGCTATTGAAGGGGGCAACATGCGAACGACGGACGATCGCTATCGCGGCGAACGAGAGAGATTCGAATTGGCGATGCGCATGATTCGCCACGAGGCGCGAACAGGCACGATCCGCTACTTGACGGGCTTGAGCGACGACCGAATTCGCAAACTCTACACGAGCTATTTCAAGTTCGACGCACAAGGCGAGGTCAAGCGTCGGCGCGGCAAGACGCCGACCCAGATCACGCCGTTGATACGCACGCCCGCGCGTACGCTGGAGTCCGGTGTTTTCGTCAACCTATTGCTCGCCAACGGCCTGATCTCGATCGAGGATCCACCGGGACCCGCGCTTCGCGGTAGTATCGAGCTCGGAAACCGCTTCTGCGAGTGCTATGAAACACACGTTCGCGTCGTGCCAAAGCCAACGCTCAGCTTCGAGTGGGCCTGGAACCTGATGTCGGCGATCAGGCGCGGGGACGAGATCGGTATCAGCCGTTGCGACCGCTGCGCGACAGCGTTCCTCTATGATCAGTTGGCTTTACCGCGCAGCCCCTGCCCGGCGTGCCCGACGCTGCGCGCGTGCACGTCGAAACCAAGTGCAGAGGCAGCCGCACCAGCCGGCTGAGCACGATGTGTATCGCGACGTTTGCGCTCGGTAGTAGCGCTGACCATCCGCTCGTGTTCGCCGCAAACCGCGATGAGCTGCACACGCGTCCGACAGAGGCGGCCGACTGGTGGTCCGATTCAGCCTCGATCCTTGGCGGACGCGATCTTCTCGCCGGCGGCAGCTGGCTGGCCGTCGACCGTCGCGGGCGGCTCGCGGCCGTGACGAACATCCCGTCCGACGTTGCGCATGCAAATGCGCGCACGCGCGGCGCACTCGTCAGTGATTTTCTGTCTGGCGATCGTCCCGCTAGCGACTTCGTCGCGAGCGTCGGTGCCAGGATCGGCGCGTACAGACCATTCAACTTTCTCGCTTTCGATGGCCGGGAACTTCACTACGTCGGCACCGGCAGCGACGCGCAGCGATTCGAGCTCGGCGTCCACGCATTGAGCAATGCGGCGCTCGGCGCCGATTGGCCCAAGATTCACGCGGCCCGCGAAGGCCTGGCCACAAACCTCGAGACCGAGGACCTGGAAACGGCGTTGTTCGAGCTCCTTGCGAGCGGTGCGAACGGCGAGGCGGGGCCGAAAGACCGACTCAGCCGTCGCAAGTCGATCTTCATCAAGGATCCACGTTACGGGACGCGCTCCTCCACGGTCGTCCTCGTATCCTCGGCCGGGCGCGTACGCTTTGCCGAGCGCAGCTTTTCGGCCACCGGCGAACGCAATGGCGAGAGCGTACACGAGTTCACTATCGACGCCTGACGCTCAGCTCGCCGCGGCAGCGCTGACACAACGAGCGATCCAGCGCGAGATATCGCCGATTTCCTCCGCGCAGACCATGTGCTCCATCGGATAGCTGTGCCACTCGACGGCGTAGCCGTGCGCCTCGAGAGAGCGCGTCGAATCGACTGCGAGCGCCTCTGGAATGACGGCATCGTAGCTACCGTGCGCCATGAAGATCGACGTATCGGCGTTCGCCGCAGCTCGCTCGGCCTCGAGGCTGCCCCGCAATGGCAGATAGGCCGATAGGACCATGATGCCGCCAAGCGTTTGCGCGTAACGCAGCCCCGTGTGCAGCGCGATCGCGCCACCCTGTGAGAAACCGGCCAGAATGATGTGCCGTGCCACGACGCCGCGAGCAAGTTCCGCCTCGATCAACGTCGTTACATCCGCCTCGCTTGCACGGATTCCTGCCTCGTCTTCTACACGGAAGCGATCCAAAGAGAGAATGTCGTACCAGGCGCGCATCGTCATACCCTGGTTGATCGTCACGGGGCGCACAGGCGCGTGCGGAAAGATGAACCGCGTCGCTACCGGCAGCGTCAACGCCGGCACGATGGGCTCGAAGTCGTGGCCGTCGGCGCCGAGCCCGTGTAACCAAATGACGCTGAATTCAGGCGCCTCGCCGGTCGAAACCTCGACTGCGTCGAGCCGGCCCGTCATCGGGCTAGCGCCAACGGAGCCCATCCCGGCAGGATGCACTTGCATTTCTTGCACATAAAATGTACCGTATGCGCAATTTTATTCATATGACCCACTCCCCATGCCGACTGCCGCCGCCCAACAACAGGCACGCCGCCGCGCCATTGCAGAGCTCCTCGAGCGCAAGAAGATCATGCGCCAGGTCGAGCTCGTGCGCTTGCTGCGCGACGCAGGCTTCGACGCGACGCAGTCTAGCGTAAGCCGCGACCTCAAGGACCTCGGTGTTGCCAAGCTCACGACGGGCTACGAGCTGCCGGCGGGCGATCAGGGACCTGGTGACGATGCGCAGGCTCTGCAACTCATCGCGGAGTTCGTGCGCGAGCTCAAAGCCGCAGGCCCACATCTGCTCGTCGTCGCGACAGCCATTGGTGCAGCGCAGCGCGTTGCCGTGACGCTCGACCGCGTCGCCTGGCCCGAGATCGTCGGCACGTTGTCAGGGGATGACACGATCTTCATCGCCACGGCGGGTGCCGCGCAGCAGCGGCGCCTGGTCACGCGGTTGCGCGAACATTTAGGAAAGGCTACATCATGAGCTCCAATGCTTCACCGATCATTCTGGCTTTCTCAGGCGGTTTGGATACGTCGTTCTGTGTGCCCTGGCTCAAGGAGACCTACGACCGCCCGATCGTCACGGCAACGGTCGACACGGGCGGCCTCGATATCGCGGCCGCCGAGGCGCTCGCTGAGCGGTCCCGCGAGCTCGGTGCCATCGAGCACGTACTCATCGAGGCGCGCGAGGCCTTCTTCGACGAGGTCCTGAAGCATCTGATCATGGGCAACGTCCGCCGCGGCCAGCTCTATCCGCTGTGCGTCGGCGCCGAGCGCGGCATTCAGGCGCGCTTCCTCGCCGAGATCGCCAGCGAGCGCGGTGCCGCAACGGTTGCGCACGGCTGCACGGCAGCGGGCAACGATCAGGTTCGCTTCGAGGTGATCTTGAAAACCCTCGCACCCGAGCTCGAGGTGCTCGCACCCGTGCGCGATCATGCCTGGGCCCGCGACGATCAGGTTGCCTACCTCGCCGAGCGTGGCTTGTCAGCGCCGGCCAAGGGCTCGGCCTACTCGATCAACCGCGGGCTCTGGGGCGTGACGATCGGCGGCGCCGAGACGCTGACTTCGACGCAGAGCATCCCCGAGTCGGCTTGGGTGCTCAGCGCCGATGCATACAGCGATCCGCAACCACCCGAAACGCTGTCGCTGAGCTTCACGCGCGGCGTGCCGACAGCCGTCAACGGTGAGGCTGGGAGTCCGGTCGAGCTCATCGAGCGTCTCGAGCGGATCGGCAGTCGGTTCGGCATCGGGCGCGGTATCCATCTCGGCGACACGATCATCGGCACGAAAGGCCGCGTCGCGTTCGAGGCGCCGGCCGCGGACATTCTGCTGACCGCACACCGCGAACTCGAAAAGCTCACGCTCAGCGCAATCCAGCAACGCGTCAAGGAACCACTCGGTCTGATCTATGGCGATCTCATTCACGAGGGCAAGCAGCTCGATCCGGCCTGCCGGGACATCGAGGCGCTGCTCATGTCCTCGCAGCAACGCGTGACAGGCTCGGTCGAGTGCGAGCTGCGGCCCGGCAGCCTGTTCGTCAGCGGCGTCGACTCGCCGCATTCACTCATGGCAGCAAGCCGCGGCAAGTATGGCGAGGCAGCCGGCGAATGGACGCCGGCGGACGCGCTCGGCTTCTCGACGATCCTGTCGCTGCCGGGCATGCTCTACACACGAGCGCAGGGGCACTGAGATGCGTTCAGTCGTCGTCGATAAAATCGCCTCGGTCGCGATCGCCAACGATCTCAGCCGCGAGGTTCGCATCAGCCCGACGATACCGTGCGAGGAAGGTATCCTCGTCGCCGTCGAGGTGCTGAACAACAAGTCGCGCTACAACTCCCTCGAGCTCACGAGTGGGCGAATGGCGCAGGTCAAACGCGGCGACGTCATCGTCGGCGCGCTCGGCCACCGTAAGGCCCTGTTCGGCTATTCCGGCCACCTGCCGGAGAAGCTCGCGCCTGGCGACACGGTGCAGATCTTGAACCTCGGCGGTGTCTTGGGTATCTGCGACTCGATCAATCCGACGCATGGCCAACCGTTCGACTGTCGCGTCCTCGGTGTCGTTCTCGAGTTCCCCTATCTCGGCGAGCGCATCGGCGTGCCGGCGCGTGTCGGCACGCAGCCTCTGGATCCATCCGCCCTCGTCAACGTCAAGGGCGTGCCCATCATCGCGATCGCGGGCACGTGCATGGATGCAGGGAAGACCGTCGCGGCCTGCGCGGCAATCAGCCGATTCCGGCACAACGGCCTCACGGTCAACGCCTTCAAGGCGACGGGTGTCGCGCTGCGGCGAGACATTCTCGCAATGGAGGATGCGGGCGCGTATGAGACGGGAATCTTCTCCGATCACGGCATACTCGCAACCACGGCGGACAACGCCCCTGCGCTCACGCGCATGCTCATGACTACGCTCGCCGAGGGTAAGCCCGATCTCATCGTGTTCGAGCTCGGTGACGGCTTACTCGGCGCCTACGGCGTCGAAGCGATACTCAAGGATTCGGCCGTGCGCAATGCGCTGAGCGCCGTCGTGCTCTGCGCGAACGATCCCGTCGGTGCCTGGGGTGGCATCCAACTCCTGCGCAATACGTTCGACATCGAACCCGCCGTCGTCACTGGACCTGCAACCGACAATCAGGTCGGCATCGACATCATCGAGCAGCGTACGAACGTGCGCGCAGTCAACGCGCTGACGAACGGCGCCGAGCTCGGCGACCTCCTGCAGGAAATACTCGGCTTGACCGGTAAGACGGCCGCACAGGCATGAACGCGACATCGATACCCGTCATTGTCCTCGGTGGCTCGGGCTACGTGGCCGGAGAGTTCCTACGCCTCATCGCCCAGCACCCGCGATTGCACCTCGGCGCAGCGGTTTCGACGAGCGCGGCTGGCGAGCAGATCGGCACGGCGTTCGCCCATCTCGTACCGAGCTACGCGGAGCAGTGCTTCGTCTCGATCGACACAGCTATTGCGCAGTTGTCCGACGCGCAACGATGGGTCGCCGTCTCGGCCGCACCCCATGGCGCATCCGCAGCGCTGATCGAGCGCATTCTATCGAGCGCCGAGTCCGCAGCGGTCGACGTTACCGCCGTCGATGCATCGGCCGATTTCCGGTTCCGCTCCGCGGCCGAGTACGAAGCCATCTACTCGACACCGCACGGCGCACCGGCGCGGCTCGAATCGTTCCGCTGCGCCGTACCGGAGCATCTGGCAGAGATCGACACGCCGCACATGGCACAGCCCGGCTGCTTTGCCTCAGCCATGCTGCTCGCCGCCGTGCCGCTCGTCGCGAAAGGTCTGACCGAGCCGGACTTCTGCGTGAGTGCGATCACGGGTAGCACAGGAGCCGGGGGCACGCCGCGCGAGACCACGCATCATCCAGTGCGCCAGAGCAATCTCTTCGCTTACCAGCCGCTCGTGCACCGTCATGTGCCGGAAGTCCGCACGCTGACTGAAGCTGCCACGGGCCAGTCGATCGGCCTGCATTTCGTGCCGCATTCGGGGCCCTTCGCACGAGGTATCCACGCGACCGTATTCGCACCGCGGGCAACGAGCGCCTCGGCAGACGAGATTCGCGCCGCCGTCGCTGATTACTATCGCGACTCGCGCTTCGTGCACGTGCTGGATGCACCGCCGCGCCTGAAGGACATCGTCGGCACGAATTACGCGAATCTGAGCGTATCCGCAGACGACGGCACGGTCAGCGTTTGCTGCGTTATCGACAACCTCGTCAAGGGCGCGGCTGGCGGTGCGATGCAGTGGGTCAACCGGCTTCTCGGCTGGCCCGACACCGAAGGCCTAGAGGCGACCTCGCCGGGGTGGATCTGATGAGCACGCCGCGCGCGCAACTGACCGAGGTTTATCCGATGCTGCCGTTCGAGCCGGTCTCCGGTACGGGCTTGTACCTGCGTGACGATGCGGGTCGCGAGGTTCTCGATCTCTATGCCGGTCATGCCGTCGCGGCATTGGGATACGGCCACCCGCGGCTCGTTCACGCTTTGGCGCAGCAGGCCGAGCAGCTCTATTTCCAGAGTAATGCCGTCAATCTACGAATTCGCGACGCTGCGGCAGACCGCCTCGCCGCGTTCGCACCTGAAGGGCTCGACCGGGTGTTCTTCGTCAACAGCGGCGCCGAAGCGAACGAGAACGCGCTACGCATTGCGCTGCGAGCCACCGGCCGGAAAAAAATCGTTGCGATCGAGCGCAGCTTCCACGGCCGCAGCGCCGCTGCGGCGGCGGTGACTTGGGGTGCAAAGGATCGCTGGTACGGTTTCCCACGAACACCGATGGACGTCGACTTCGCGCCCCGCAACGACGTCGCCGCCCTCGAGGCGGCTATCGACGCCGACACGGCCGCGCTCATTATCGAGCCCGTACAAGGCCTCGCGGGCGCATTCGATTTCTCGCACGAGTTCATGACGGCGGCGCGCGAGGCTTGCACGCGCGCCGGGGCACTGCTGATTCTCGACGAGGTCCAGACGGGTGTCGGGCGGCTCGGCGAGCCGTTCGGCGCCGATCTCTACGATGTGCGACCCGATCTGCTCACGACTGCGAAAGGACTAGGCGGCGGCTTCCCGTGCGGCGCCGTGGTCATGACTCAAGACCTCGCCGTCGATCTCAAGCCCGGCGATCTCGGCACGACGTTCGGCGGAGGCCCGCTCGCTTGCGCCGTTATCGAGGCAGTCATCGACACGATCGAATCCGACAACGTGCTAGACAACGTACGCGCAATGTCCGCGCTCGTACGTGAGACCTGTACGCACGGCCCGATAACGGCTATCCAAGGCGCCGGACTGTTGCTCGGTCTCAAGACCGAGGTCAAGGCTAGCGCCGTTCGCAACGCGCTGCTCGAGCGCGACATACTCGTCGGCACGAGCGCCGATCCACACATCATGCGCCTGCTGCCGCCGCTGATTCTCAACGAGAATCACGTGGCGCGGCTTTCTTCCGCCCTCAAGGAGCTCAACGATGAATCGCTTCAATGATCTCGCCGATTTTTCCGTCGCGGAAATCGACAGCCTGTTGGAACTCGCGCAACGCCTCGAGCGTGAGCCCGAGCCACGTGCGCTCGAGGGCAAGGTCATGTCGCTGCTATTTTTGAGCCCGTCGCTGCGCACGCTCGCATCGTTTCAGGCCGCAATGCAGCGTCTCGGCGGCGGCTCATTCGTGATCTCCCCGGACATGTCGATTCACGGCATCGAGACACGACCTGGAATCGTCATGGATGGCGTCGCCGCGGAGCACATTCGCGAGGCTGTGCCCGTTATCGCTTCCTACGGCGACGTCATGGGCATTCGCGCGTTCGCGGAACGGCGCAGCCTCGAGACGGAAATAGCTGACAAGGAGTTCGAGGAGCTCGCTGATCTCGTGGACACGCCGCTCATCAACATGGAATCGGCGATACAGCATCCCTGCCAGAGCCTGGCGGATTGGAAGACGATGGACGAGCTCGAAATTCCGCGGACGGGCGGGCGCTTCGTGCTGTCGTGGGCCTACCATCCGCGACCCCTGCCGCTCGCAGTACCCGCCGCGACGGTGAAGATGGCCGCGATGCGCGGCATGGACGTCGTCGTGCTGCGCCCGGAGGGATTCGAGCTACCCGAGCCGATCATGGCGCAGGCGCGCACGCTCGCCCAGACGTCCGGCGGCAGCGTCTCGGAAACGGCCGAGCGCAGCGAAGCACTTCAGGGCGCACACGTGATCTACGCCAAGTCCTGGACCTCGACACAGCATTACGGCAACCGGGCCGGGGACCAGGCCCTGCGTGAAGAGCTCGTCGACTGGTGCGTCGATGAGCCCTGGTTCGAGACCGCGCAGGCCGATTGCCGCTTCATGCACTGCCTGCCTGTGCGTCGCGGTGTCGTTGTCGCCGACCGTGTTCTCGACGGACCGCGCAGCGTCGTGCTGGCCGAAGCGCGCAACCGAATGTATGCGCAGATGGCTGTGCTCCATCGAATGTTGAAAGGATAGCGACGATGTCACGACTGAGCGGCAGCGAACGCGCGATCGTAGTGAAGGCACTCAAGCATGCCGCGCCCTATATCCGCATGTACAAACACAAGACCTTCGTGCTCAAAGCCGGCGGCGAGGCCTTTGTCTCGCCCGAAGCCACGCGCGCGCTTGTAGAGCAGATCGCGATTCTGCACGGCGTCGGTATCCGCATCGTGCTCGTGCATGGCGGCGGGCCACAGTCCACAGCGCTCGAAAAAGCATTGGGGATCAAGACCGAGTTCGTCGACGGGCGGCGCGTGACGAATGAGAACTCGCTCGCCGTCACGACGATGGTCCTTAACGGTCAGATCAACACGATGATCCTGGCCGCATGCCGGCAGGTGGGCTTAGCGGCCGTCGGCATCAGCGGCGTCGACGCCGGCCTTATCCGGGCACACAAACGCCCGCCGGTTCACCGCGAGGATGGAGAAACCATCGATTACGGCTTCGTCGGCGACATCGACGGCGTCGATGCGAGCGTTATTCTCAAGCAGCTCGACAGCGATCTCGTGCCGGTGATCAGCCCGCTGTCCGCGGACGAGAACGGCACGTTGCTGAATATCAACGCCGACACGATCGCCGCCGTCGTTGCCGCAGAGATCGGCGCCGAGAAGCTCATTCTCGCCACGGGCGCGCCCGGCATACTCGAGTCGCGCGACGATCCGCGCTCGGTGATCTCTTACATCGACATCGCGGGTCTGGATAAGCTGCGGGTTGCGGGCCGCATCGCCGACGGTATGTTGCCGAAGGCCGCGGCCATCGAACGAGCGCTGCGCGATGGCGTGCCGCGCGTGCACGTGATCTCCTACGAGCTGCCGGACAGCCTGCTGCTCGAAGTGTTCACCAACGAAGGCACGGGCACACTCGTTGTCACCGATGTCGAGGACCTGAGCCCAGCCGAGCAGACCGGTTCGGACGATGGCTAAACAACGGCTCTGGGATAAAGGCGGCGCGCTCGACGAGCAGATATTGAAGTTCACGGCGGGCGAAGATCACCAGCTCGACGCACGACTCGTCGCCTATGACGTGCTTGCCTCGACCGCACACGCGCGCATGCTCGCCGAGCGGAATCTTCTCAGCAGCGAGGACTGCGAAGCGATTTGCACCGGGCTTGCCGAGCTTGGCGAGGCGCACGCACGTGGCGAGTGGTCAATAGAAATCGAGGAGGAGGACGCTCATAGCGCGCTCGAGCGACGACTCATCGAGCGCATCGGCGAGGCAGGCGGACGCGTGCATCTCGGTCGATCGCGCAATGACCAGGTGCTGGCCGCATTGCGCTTGTATATGAAAGACGCTGCAGCAACCCTCGGTGCCGGCGCCTGTCGCGTCGCCAATGCGCTCGATGAAATTGCGCGCGAGCAGGGCACGATTGCGCTGCCAGGCTACACGCACATGCAGCGGGCGATGCCGAGCACCGTCGCGCTCTGGGCGCAGGGCTTCGCCGCAGAGCTACGTGACGATGCCGCCGGCTTCGCACGCGCCTCAATCCGGGCCGATGCGAATCCGCTCGGCTCGGCAGCCGGCTACGGCACGCCCGGTGTCGATGTCGACCGTGAGGCGACGCGTGCGGCTTTGGGATTTGCCGCCACGCAGGAGCCCGTTACGGCCGTGCAGCTCAGCCGGGGCAAAGCCGAAGCCGCGTTGATTTTCGAGATCGCGCTGCTCCTGGGTGACCTCGGTCGGCTTGCAGCCGACCTGCTGCTCTACTACACGCAGGAGTTCGCCTTCATTTCGCTACCCGAGGACATGACGACGGGCTCCTCGATCATGCCGCAGAAGCGCAACCCCGACGTGTTCGAGCTCATTCGCGGCGCAGCATCCGGCCCGGTCGCCGCGCTCGTGGAAAGCTTGAGCCTCACGACGAAACTCACCTCGGGTTACCACCGCGACTTACAGCGCCTCAAGGCGCCCCTGTTTCGAAGTATCGATATCGCCGAGGATGTTACGAGCATCATGGCCCATGCGCTTGTCGGCGTACGTTTTCGAGCCGATCGAATCGAGCTCGACGATACGCTTTACGCCGCCGAGCGCGCCAATGAGCTCGTGGTCCGCGAAGGTATTCCGTTTCGCGAAGCCTATCGCCGTGTAGCCGCAAAGCTCGCAGCCCGGACAGGGGGCAACGATTAGGATGAGCGCATGCGTTCACGTGCGCGTACTTGCCGTCGGCATCGTCGCATGCGTGCTGCTCACGGGCTGCGGCCAGAGTGGCCCGCTGACCCTGCCCGAGGAGACGAGCGAGACCGAAGTGCAGAGCGACGAGAATCCACAGAACGATGAGCAAGAAGAAGACGAGCAAGAATAAGCCCCTCGTTCTCGTCGACGGCAGTTCGTATCTGTTCAGGGCGTTTCACGCCACGCAGCGAGCCGATCTGAGAACCAGCTCCGGCGAGCCGACAGGCGCAATCATGGTCGTCCTGAACATGCTGTACAAGCTGCTCGATGACTACGCGCCGGAGCATGTCGCCGTGGTCTTCGACGCGCCCGGAAAAACCTTCCGCGACGATCTCTATGCGGATTACAAGGGCAACCGCCCGCCCATGCCGGACGATCTGCGTCCGCAGATCGAGCCGCTTCTCGAGGCCATTGAAGCCAATGGTATTCCTCTGATTCGAATCGAGGGCGTCGAGGCCGATGACGTCATCGGCACACTTGCACGCGAAGCCTCTAAGCAGGGGCTCGAGACTGTGATTTCGACTTCCGATAAGGACATGGCACAGCTCGTCGACGACGACGTTACGCTCCTCGACACGATGAGCGATACAAAGCTCGACGCCGATGGCGTCAAGGCGAAGTTCGGCGTCACGCCTGAGCAGATCATCGATTTTCTCGCGCTCACGGGCGATACGTCGGACAACATTCCCGGCGTGCCCGGCGTTGGCCCAAAGACCGCTGCAAAATGGCTCGCCGAATACGGAACGCTCGAGGCGATCATCGAGAACGCGGACGCCATACCCGGCAAGGCCGGTGAGAATCTGCGCGCGACGCTCGAGCAGCTGCCGCTCTACCGTCAGCTCACGACGATCGTCTGCGATCTCGAGTTGGACGTCGAGCCGAACGGACTCAGGATCGGCGAGCCTGATGAGCAACGCCTGCTCGAGCTTTACAAGCGCCTCGAGCTCAGCAGCCTGCTGCGCCGCGTTGATCGCAAGCCCGAGGACGACACGCCAAGGCCAGACGTCAGCTACGAAACCGTGCTCACCGAAACGGCTCTGCGACCGTGGCTCGAGCGCGTCGAGAAAGCGAAGCTCGTCGCGCTCGACACGGAGACGACGAGCCTCGACTACATGGAAGCCGAGATCGTCGGCATATCCCTGTGCGTCGAGCCCGGGACGGCAGCCTACATCCCACTCGCCCACAGCTATCCGGGCGCGCCGGAGCAACTCGACCGCGAGAGCGTACTCGAGCGCATGCGGC
Organism: Gammaproteobacteria bacterium; assembly: GCA_029864465.1. Taxonomy (GTDB): domain Bacteria; phylum Pseudomonadota; class Gammaproteobacteria; order Steroidobacterales; family Rariloculaceae; genus JAHEEM01. The sequence continues at coordinate 19,347 of JAOTTJ010000004.1, forward strand.
CATGGCTCGAGAGCGATGCGCCTAAGCTCGGCCACCACCTCAAATACGATGCCCATATCTTCGCGAATCACGGTATCAAGCTCGGTGGCATGGCATACGACTCGATGCTCGAATCGTTCGTGCTGAACTCCACGGCGACGCGCCACGATCTCGACTCTGTTGCAGCGAAATACCTCGAGATCAAGACGACGAAGTACGAGGAGGTCGCCGGCAAAGGCGTCAAACAGCTGCGCTTCGACGAGGTCGACATCGACACGGCCGCGCCTTACGCGGCCGAGGACGCAGACGTGAGCCTGAGACTGCACGAGATGCTGTGGGCACGGCTCGAGCAAGCACCCGAGCTGCGCCGCATCTACGAGGACGTTGAGCAACCACTCGTTCCCGTGCTGCAAAAGATGGAGTACCTCGGCGTGCTCGTCGATGCGCAGATGCTCCGGGAGCAGAGTCAGGAACTCGCGGCGAAGATGCTCGAAACCGAGACCGAGGCACACAAGGAGGCCGGCGGACCGTTCAATCTCGCCTCGCCTAAACAGCTGCAAGAAATTCTTTACGAACGACTCGGACTTCCCGTGCTCGGCAAAACACCGAAGGGACAGCCGTCGACGGCCGAGAGCGTGCTTCAAGAGCTCGCTGCCGACTACGAGCTTCCGCGACTCGTTCTGGAGCACCGCGCGCTCGCAAAGCTCAAATCGACGTATACCGACAAGTTGCCCGCCGAGATCAATCCGCGGACAGGGCGCATTCATACGTCGTACCACCAGGCCGTTGCAGCCACTGGCCGCTTGTCGTCATCAGACCCGAACCTGCAGAACATCCCGATTCGAACGCCAGAGGGCCGGCGCATTCGCCAAGCGTTCGTCGCGCCCGAGGGTTACCGTCTGCTCGCCGCCGACTACTCGCAGATAGAGCTCAGGATCATGGCGCACCTGTCACAGGACGAGGGCCTGCTCGCCGCCTTCGCAGCAGATCAGGACATCCACACGGCAACGGCAGCCGAAGTCTTCGGCCGCGATCTCGACAGCGTGACCGCGAACGAGCGACGTTCGGCCAAAGCGATCAATTTCGGCCTAATGTACGGCATGTCTGCATTCGGGCTCGCGAGGCAGCTCGGCATCGAACGCGGCGAAGCGCAAAGTTACGTCGATCTCTACTTCAGCCGCTATCCCGGCGTGAAGCGCTATATGGACGAGACGCGCAAGCAAGCACGAGAGCAGGGCTATGTGTCGACGGTCCTAGGCCGACGCCTGTACCTGCCGGAGATCGACTCACGCAATCACCAGCGCCGCCAATACGCCGAACGCAGCGCCATCAATGCGCCAATGCAGGGAACGGCTGCCGACATCATCAAGCGCGCGATGATCGACGTCGACCGATGGCTCACAGAATCTGGTGCCGACGCGCGGCTCATCATGCAGGTGCACGACGAGCTCGTGCTCGAGGTCGAGGCCGGCACCGCCGCGAAGCTCGCCGAGGAAATCAGTGCACGCATGGAATCCGCTGCCAGCCTGCGCGTGCCGCTCAAGGTCGATTTCGGCCTCGGCAGCAACTGGGACGAAGCGCACTGACAGGCAACATACGCCGATATCTCATCGGGCGATCGTAGCGCACTCAACCATAAGAGCCGGCCGTCGGCGCAGGATGGGGGATCGCGGCAGCGGGTGCGTTAGACCCCGATCGAGCGTCTCTTCGGTCCGGAAAAAAGAAACCCCGGGCGCGGGATTCAGGGGACGCGCCCGGGGTAGAGGTTCCCGGTATGGGGGCACCGGGTAGCTATCCCGCTTAGGGAGGTCAGCGGGGGGCGCGAAAACCGCCCGTAAAGTTAGTCCGGATCTTGCCGGCAAAAGTTCCCCGGGCCCGGCGCGAGGCGCTGGGGGCCCCGGGGCCTAAGGCCGGTATCACCGGCGAACGGTCACTCAGGCCAGTTCGAGCCAGGCGCGCAGCTGTGTGCGGGCCTCGTCCACGCCCAGGCGCCGCGGTGCGGAGAACAGCAGCAGCGGCGCGCCCTCGGGCGCCGTCGCAGCAATCTCATCTCGGCGCCTGAAGCCCGCGCTGCGGCTCAACTTATCGGCTTTTGTCAGCAACGCGGCGGCGGGCACGCCAGCATCAGCCGCCCAGCTCAGCATGACGCGATCGAGATCGCCGATTCCGCGGCGAATGTCCACGGTCACGAACAGTCCGCGCAGCGAACGGCGGCGGCGGAAATACTGCTCGAGCAGCTCGCGCCACTCGTCCCGAATGGCTGTCGAAACCTTCGCGTAACCATAGCCGGGGAGATCGACGAGGCGCCGGTCCTCGGCGACTGCGAAGAAATTGATCTCGCGCGTGCGCCCGGGCGTCTTGCTCGTTCTCGCGAGACTCTTGCGGCCGGTAATCGCGTTGATCGCGCTGGATTTTCCCGAGTTCGACCTACCGGCAAACGCGACCTCCAGACCCGAATCGGCTGGAAACTGCTTGGCGCTGCGTGCGCCCGTCAGGAAACTCGGGTCGAGAGCAGTGGTCATAATTAGTTGGGCGCTCATTCCCGGTTATGCTGGGTTCAGGTTGATTAGTGTACAATCTGCGGCCGTTTGAAGGGTTAAGAACTCGAGGATCTAACGCCGTGGCGTATAAGGATATTCTGCCGTTCCAGCTCAGCAACAGGATGGGATTCAGGGCGCTGTGTATGCTCGTGCTGGTGATGGCCGCTGACCAGAGCCTGGCGCAAGGATCGGTTGCTGCGGGACAAACGAAATCGGCCATTTGCGCGGCCTGCCACGGCGCAGACGGCAACAGCCCGAATGCGATCTGGCCGAGCCTGGCCGGACAACATGCGGACTACTTGGCGCGACAGATCGAGGCGTTTCAGGCGGGCCAGCGCGAGGATCCGTTGATGACGAGCTTCGCCGGGCCATTGTCAGCTGAGGACATCGCAGATCTCAGCGCTTATTTCGAGGCGCAGACCCTGATGCCGAAGACCGCCGACCCCTCACTCGTCGAGCTGGGCGAGCAGCTCTATCGCGGCGGCGTTGCCGATCGGGACATTCCCGCCTGCATCGCCTGCCACGGGCCAGCCGGAAAGGGTAATCCGCTCGCAGGCTATCCGTCGGTCGCCGGACAGCATGCGACGTATATCGCGAACACGCTCGCGGCCTATGCCTCAGGCACGCGCCGCTCTGACGCCTCGTCGAATCTGATGATGCGCGACATCGCAGCCTTGCTCAGCGAAGCCGAGATCCAGGCTGTCGCAAGCTACATGCAGGGCCTGCGTGGAGCCACCAACTAGGAGACGCTCAAGTGTTGACCAAGAAAATATTCCGAATCGCGCTGGTTCCGGTGGCCGTGCTCACAGCCGTCGTAATCATTTGGCAAGTTCGCGGGCAGCAGCAAGCAGCCCCCGTTGCGGCCGAGGTCGGCGTTGTGTCCGAGAACACAGCTACGCAGGCGGCTGCGCCACAACGCATCGTGCTCGCCCAGGCGAATACGGCCGGTGCTGGCCGACAGTTCGAGCTCGGCGAGGATTACGAGCGCCTGACTCCGGCACAGCCAACGAGCTCGGGCCCCGAGCAGATCGAGGTCGCCGAGGTCTTCTGGTACGCCTGTCCGCACTGCTACACGTTCGATCCGTATCTGGAGAGCTGGAAGGAAAATCTTCCGGGCGACGTTAGCTTCGTTCGTATCCCCGTGCTCTGGGCCGGCATTCACCAAATGCACGCGCGCATCTATTACACGGCCGAGACACTGAACAAGCTCGACGAGATGCACGCGGACGTCTTCCGCGAGATTCACGTCAACCGCAACGGCCTCGACAATGCGGCCGCGATCGGGAGTTTCTTCGAGAACTATGGCGTCGACGCAGCAACGTTCGACAGCACGTTCGAATCGTTTGCGGTCTACACGAAACTCCAGCGCGCCGATGAGCTCGCACGCCGCTACCGGATCTCGAGCGTGCCGACCATCATCGTCAACGGCAAGTACACGACGAGCGCAACGATGGCCGGCTCCTACCCACGACTGCTCGAAGTCATCGACGAGCTCATCGACATGGAGCGCGCCGGCGAGTAACCCGCGGGCCCGTCACCACGCGGGCCTAAAACGGATCCCTGTTCTCGGGTAGACCGTACGGATCGGCGTGGATCAGCACTTCGGCGGCTGGGTATATCTGCCGTACTTCCCGCTCGACGGCGTCACAGATCGTATGCGCATCGCCCAGGCTGAGCTTCGGATCGAGCTCGAGGTGAAACTGCACAAACTTCGTCGCACCGGCCGAACGCGTGCGCATGTCATGCAGGCCGAAGACCTCCGGATGCGCGCGCGCGATCTCCCCAATTCGCAGCCGGTCCTCGGCGGGCAGCTCCCGATCCAACAGCACGTCGAGCGCCTCGCGAACAATTATTGCGACGCTCCAGAGAATCAAGGCCACGACTAGGAGGCCGAGCAACGGATCGAAGATATGCAGGCCCCAGCTCGACGAGAGTAGGATCGCTGCCAGGACGGCGATATTCGTCAGGATGTCGGCGCGGTAATGCACGGCATCGGCCGCGATCGCGAGCGAACCCGTGCGCCGCACGACGAACCGCTGAAACGTCACGAGGCCGATCGTCAAGACGAGCGAGATCAGCATGACACCGACACCGACACTCGGACTCTCGACGGGGCTAGGCGCGAGCAGGCGCTCGATCGCTCGAAAGCACACGTAACCTGCCGAGCCCGTAATGATCACGGCCTGGACGAGGCCGGCAATACCCTCGGACTTACCGTGGCCGAAGCGATGCTCGCGATCCGCCGGCGAGATGGCGATCTTGACAGCGAACAGCGTGATACCTGAGGCGAGAAGATCCAGCAGCGAGTCCGCTAGCGAGCTCAGCATCGCGACCGAGTCCGTCGCCAACCATGCCCAGAGCTTCAGGCCGATGAGCGTTGACGCGACGCTGACAGACGCGTAGCCGGCCGCGGTCATGAGCCGTGCTTGCCGCGGCTCTGTTGCCGCTAATTGTTTGGTAGGGTTTGGATCCACAATTCGTGGAGCTGAGACGCAAGGTCGGTATGTTAGCAGGCTGAGAGGAACGGCCTCAAAGCGCACGGAGCCGTTGCGCGGCCTCTTCCAGCGTTTCGAGCTCCTTGGCGAAACAGAAACGCACGATCCGTCTGTCGGGCGGCTCATCATAGAAGGCCGAGACTGGAATGACCGCGACCTTGTGAGCCTCGGTCAACCAGCGGGCGAACTTCTCGTCGGGCAGATCCGAGATCTCGCTGTAATCGGCAAGCTGGAAATAAGTCCCGCGGGACGGCTTCATGACAAAACGCGTGTCCCGCATCGCCTCGAGGAAGTAGTCACGCTTGCGTTGATAGAAATCCGATAGACCGAGATGGTGCTCCGGACAGCGCTGCAGATAATCAGCCAAAGCGAACTGCAGCGGTGTAACGGTCGTGAACGTATTGAACTGATGCACGCGCCGAAATTCCGCAGTCAACGGTCCGGGCGCCACGCAATAACCAACCTTCCAGCCCGTCGCATGGTAGGTCTTGCCGAACGAGAATACAGCGAAGCTGCGTTCGGCGAGCTCCGGATGCGCCAGCACGCTCGTATGACCGAGGTCATCGAAAACGATGTGCTCGTAGACTTCGTCGCTGAGCACATAGCAGTCGTATGTGCTTAACGTCGAAGCCAGGCGATCGAGATCTTCACGCAACAAAACTGATCCAGTCGGATTGTGCGGCGTATTGATAATCACGAGGCGGGTACGCTCGTTGAGTGCGGCGGTCAATCGACCCCAGTCGATGCCGAATGACGGTGAACGTAGAGGAATGTGGATCGTCTTGGCGCCGGCGAGCGTTACGGCAGGCTCGTAGGAGTCGTAGGCGGGGTCGAACACGACGACCTCATCGCCAGCACGAACGATCGAGTGTATCGCGCAAAATAACGCCTCCGTCGCACCGCTCGTCACCGTGATGTCAGTTACCGGATCGGCGTCCGCACCGTACAACGCCGCGACCTTCGCGGCGATTTGCTCCCGGAGCGCCTCGACCCCGGCCATAGGCGGATACTGGTTGTGGCCGCGATGCATGTGCTCGGTCACGAGATCGAGCAACTGGGCAGGCGGTTGGAAATCCGGAAATCCCTGCGATAAATTGATCGCACCGAACTCTTCCGCCAGGTGCGACATGGTTGTGAAGATCGTCGTACCGACGCCGGGCAGCTTACTCGTTAGCGGCTGCATCGGCGTCTCCGAGAACGCGACTGTAATTCCATGCTGGCAAGACTCTTCATCATTGGTGGCATCACGCTGTTGCTCATAGGGCTCGCGCTGCTGTACGCGCCGGGGCTCATCAACTGGTTCGGCCGGTTGCCCGGCGACCTCCATTTCGAGCGCGGCGGCACACGTATTTTCATACCGATCACGTCGATGATCATCGTGAGCCTCGTGCTGACGGTGATCGTCAATCTATTCTTGCGGCGGTAAGCAACGCAGCGAAACGCTGCGCCTATGTGCTCTTCGTGCCGACTCGATAGAGCCATCCGGCCAGACCGGCGATGACCAGAAGCCCGACAAAGCTGGGCACACCGGCATCGATGGCGATGACGTTGGGATTGCCTGTCAGCACGATCGGAACCGCCATCGCGATCCCAATCAAAGCCTCACCCGTAATCAAGCCTGACGCAAAGAGCAGGCCGTTACGCTTCGCCAACGCTGAGTCGCCAGCGCCGGCCTCGGTCCGCCGACTCGCGGCGTAGGCGATGAGCCCACCCAGCAGGATTGCCGTCGAAAGCTCGAGCGGCAGGTAAATCCCGACCGCGACCGCGAGCACGGGCGCGCGCCATGCCGCACCGCTGAGCTTGAGGTACTCGTCGAGCGCAACGATAACAGCGCCGACACCCGCGCCCGCGGCGATCATGTTCCATGGCAAGCCGGCACCGAAAACGCCCTCGGCGACGGAGGCCATGAGCGTCGCCTGCGGCGCCAGCAGCGCATCGGGCTGCTCCGGCGTCGGCACGCCGATACCATAAGCCTGCAGCAGCAGATTCAGGATCGGCGCCATGACGAGCACGGCGCTCAGCACGCCGATGCCCTGCATGAGCTGCTGCTTCCACGGCGTTGCGCCGACGATGTAGCCGGCCTTGAGGTCCTGCAAATTGTCTCCGGCTATCGCCGCGGCACAGCAGACGACGGCGCCGACCATGATCGCCGCTGCCGGGCCGTTGAGCGCCTCGGCCCCCATGAGCCAGAACAGCAGCAGCGACGTGAACAAGATCGTCGCGATCGTAATGCCGGAGATCGGGTTGTTGGAGGAACCGACGAGTCCAGCCATGTACGCAGCAACCGATGAGAATAGGAAGCCCGCGATGACCATCACGATCGTCATCGCGAACGCGATACCGACGTTCGCGACGATGGTTTGATAGACGACAAAAATCGGCACGATGAATACCGCGATGCCGATAAACACGAGCCGCATCGGCGTATCGTGCTGCGTATGGTCGTAGGCCGCACCCGCGTTACGGACTTTCGTCTTGAGCCCGCTGACGACGCCCGACACGAGCGAGCCGCGCATCGAGATCAACGCCCAGACGCCGCCGACGAGCATCGCGCCGACACCGAGATAGCGGATCTGTGACGTCCAGATCGCATAGGCGAGATCGCCCGCGGCCATGCCGCCGGTGAATTGCGCGGCGAGCCCCGGGTCACCGTCGAGCAACCAGGTCGAGTAGATCGGGATCGCCACATACCATGAGATCGCACCGCCGAGGAAAACCAGCACGGCGATGTTGAGGCCGACGATATAGCCGACGCTCACGAGCGCAGGTGAGAGGTTCATGCCGATGTAAGCAATCGTGCTCGAGCCGACGTAGGTCGCCGCCTGGGCTGTGCCGGCCCAGAGTCTGAAACCCGTTTCGACGAGCTTTGTGGCTGCGCCGAGCACCCCGGCCAGTCCGAGAATCTTCGCGCCCTGTCCCGGCGCTGCGCCGACCTTGAGCACCTCGGCCGTCGCTGTGCCCTCGGGGTACGCGAGCTGCTCCTCGACGATGAGCGAGCGCCGCAACGGGATCGTGAACAGGACACCGAGCAGCCCGCCGAGCCCGGCGATTACCGTGACCCACATGTAGTCGAAGACGTTCCAGTAGCCGAGAATGATCAGCGCGGGAATCGTGAAGATTACGCCCGCCGCAATCGACTCTCCCGCTGACGCTGCCGTCTGTACGATGTTGTTCTCGAGGATGTTCGAGTTCTTGAACAATTTCAGCACGGCCATCGAAATTACAGCCGCAGGAATCGACGCTGAAACGGTCATGCCCGCGAACAAGCCGAGATAAGCATTCGCACCGGCGAGCACCATCGACAGAACGAGGCCGAGGAAGATCGCCTTGACCGTCAGTTGCGGTAGCGGTTGAGCAGCAGCCATGTGGGACTCCCGTCTTTGTTGTTTGATGCCTGCCGACGCCGGCTGGCCGTCTTTGCGGCTGCACTCCATCATACGCTACGGCCAAAACCTTTGGCATCGATCCGCCGCTGTCGTATCCGGTCAGGGCTGCTATCCTTGAATGGCACCGCGGGACTGCAACGACCTCGGTGACGCGAAACCAGGCGGGGGGATTTTTATGTTTCACGCACTCGAACGTTTGCGCTTGTCGCTCTGTTTCACAATGGCGGCGAGCCTGTTGGGCGAGGCCGCTGCGCAAGTGCCTGTCCAGGACCAACAGCCGATCGGATCGGCATTACGTCCTGCCGTTATCGGTCCGGCGGCCGGCGTCTCGACCGGGCACCCGCTGACGACCTCCGCCGCGCTCAAGATTCTCCTGCAAGGCGGCAATGCATTCGATGCCGGAGCGGCGGCGCTGCTCGCCGGCGGCGTGCTCGAGCAGGACCTCTATAGCCTCGGCGGCGAGGCGCTCGTGCTCGTCTATCCGCAGAATGAACGCGAGGTCATCTCGATCGTCGGTCAGGGCTGGGCCCCGCAGGCCGCAGATATCGAATGGTATCGGTCACGCGACAGGACACTCGAAGGAGCCGGTCTCGACCCTGCTGTCGTACCTGGTGCTGTCCACGCCGCGCTGACGGTCCTAGAGCGATGGGGAACCATGAGCTTTGAAACCGTGAGCGCCTCTGCAATCGAGTACGCCGAGAACGGGTTTCCGTTGCGCCCGAGCACGGCGGCCGCTATTCGGCGCGAGGCTGAATTCATCGAGCAGTGGCCCGATAACCAGCGGTACTGGCTAAAGGCGAACGGCTCTTTTTACGAAGCCGGCGAAACCCTCAAGCTACCGACGCTGGCGGCAACGCTTCGACGTATGGTAGAGGCCGAGCGCTCAGCCGCTGCCCGTGGCAGGGAGGCCGGCATTGTCGCCGCGCGCGAACGATTCTATGCCGGTGACATCGCCCGCGATATGGTTGCTTTCCTCGACGAGCACGGCACGCCGTTCGCTCTTGCTGACTTTGCAGAGTTCTTCGCCCGTATCGAGGCGCCGGCGCAGACGACCTATCGAGACTACACGGTCTACAAGCACGGCTTCGTGAGTCAGGGCCCTGCACTGCTGCAAATGCTGAACATACTCGAGAACTTCGATCTGCGCGCAATGGGTTATGGCAGCGCAGACTACTTCCATACGATCACCGAGGCGATGAAGCTCGCGTTCGCCGACCGAGATAGCTATTACGCCGACACGGCCTTCGTCGACGTGCCCGGCCGGGGCTTGTTGTCGAAAGCCTACGCTGCGCAACGCGCCGCGCTGATCGATCCGGGGCGATCCTCAACCGCTTACACCGCGGGTGACCCCCTGCCATTCGATCCGGATGTCAAACGATGGGACTTCTGGCGTGCCGATCTATCTGACGTTGCGGCTCTGAGCGTGCCGTCATCCGATCGGCTGATGGCCTCGCTTGGCCGCGACTCGGCCGGGACGAGCAAAGACACGACCCATGTCGCGATTATCGATCGCGAAGGCAATATCTTCGACGCAACACCGAGCGGCGGCTGGATCGGCGGCGCCGTTATTCTCGGCGATACGGGTATCGGCCTGAGCGTTCGCGGCGAGCAATTCTGGCTCGACGAGACGCGCGCGAATCAACTGCGCCCGCGGGCTCGACCACGCTACAGCCTCACGCCGAGCATCGTATTCAAGGACGGCGAACCGTTTATGGCTATCGGTACGCCCGGCGGCGACAATCAGGAGCAGACCATCCTCCAGGCATTCCTCAGCATTGTCGAGTTCTGGGATGACTGGTATCCGAACGTGCATGCCGCGATCGAGCGCCCGCGCGTGCAGACGTCGCATTTCTTCGGCTCTTTCTGGCCGCACAGTGCCGGATTCAATCGCCTGGGTGTCGAGGCCAACGTATCCGAGTCTGTCTACGCGGAACTTCGTGCGCGCGGCCATGAGGTCGAGCGCCTGCGCACGTTCGGTATGTCGGGTTGCGCGACGACCGTGCTTATCGACCCGGCGACTGGTAATCGCATTGCGGGTGCTGATCCGCGGCGCGACTGCTACGCGATCGCGTATTAATCGAACATGAGAGGAGCGCTACGCTGCTCATCGCCGCGCCAGCAGTAGTTCGAGGTGGGGGTCAGCGCGCGTCGCCCATCATCCGCTTCAGAGGCTTCGCACAAAGCGCAAGTAGCACGCCGGATCCGACCGTCGTCAAGACGATCTGTAGATACAAGCCGGGCATCTCCTCGACAGCGTCGGCGCGAAACTCCCCAGCGATCAAGCCCGCGATGATGTTGCCGAGTGAGGCTGCAAGAAACCAGACACCCATCATCTGGCCGACGAAACGGCGCGGCGCGAGCCTGCTGACTGAGCTCAAGCCTACCGGGCTCAAGGCGAGCTCACCCATCGTATGTAAGAGATAGGTGAAGAACAGCCATGTCGGTAGCACTTGATCACCGGCTGCGACGAGCCGCGCGGCGCCGATCATGACGGCGAAACCCGCGCCGAGAATCATCAGCCCAGCGGCGAACTTGAGCGGCGCCGCAGGATTCAGGTGACGGCGCGCGAGCGACACCCACAACATCGAATACAGCGGCGCGAGCACGATGATGAAGATCGGGTTCAGCGACTGAAACCAAGCGGCCGGGATCTCGAACGCGCCGAACTCCCGGATCGTGTAGCGTTCGGCGAACAGATTCAGTGATGAACCCGCCTGCTCGAACCCCGCCCAAAACATGGCTGCCGCGAGAAATAACGCCAGAATTACGACGACACGCCCTCGCTCCTCAGGCGTGAGGCCGCCGAGCAGAAAGAGGTAGGCGAAATAGAGCAACCCGACTGCAGCAATTACGTAGGTCGTGCCGCGAGCGAGCAGCACCGCATCGAATCGAACCACGCCCGTCAGCCCGGCCAGGAGCAAACCACCAATGACCGACAAAGAGAGCGCTATCCCGACCCAAGCGTTGCGCCGCATGCCGCCCTCGGATGCGGCGTGCTCAGGCTCGAGCCCGGCAGAACCGAGATACGCGCGGCTGGCGCGGAACTGGATGAGCCCGACGAGCATTCCGACGCCCGCGGCAGCGAACCCATAATGCCAGTTGTCTCGCGCGAGTAATCCGCAGACCAACGGCCCAAGTGCGGCGCCGATGTTGATGCCCATATAGAAAATCGTGAAGCCCGCATCGCGGCGCTCGTCCCCGCGCCCATAGAGCTCGCCGACGATCGCGCTGATGTTTGGTTTCAGCAGACCGGTACCGAGCACGACGAGAACGAGGCCGAGAAAGAAAGTGCCCAAGCCCGGTATCGCGAGCACGAAGTGCCCCGACATGATCACGATTCCGCCAAGCCACACGGCGCGTTGCGCACCCGTCAGCCGATCGGCGATCCAACCGCCCGGCAGCGCGACGAGATAGACCGCCGCCGTGTAGAGCCCGTAAATCGCAGTCGCTGTTTGATCTGAGAAAGCCAGACCGCCTTGCTCGATCTGATCGACCATGAACAGCACGAGCAGCGCGCGCATGCCGTAGTAGCTGAAACGCTCCCACATCTCCGTAAAGAACAACGTGCTCAGGCCGCGCGGGTGGCCGAGAAACTGAGCCTGGGATTGTGCGCCAACGCTACCGGCTACGCTGCTCATCAATAAGGGGTCCTGCTAGGTAGTACCGCGGCACGAGGTCGCGAGTCAGCTTGCGCCGCTTTCTTCTTCCTGCGCCTCCGTGCGCTCTGCGCCCAGAATGCGGCAAAGTACGAGTCCGCTCTCGTAGAGTAAATAGACCGGCACGGCAAGCAGCGTTTGGGAAATCGCATCGGGCGGCGTCAGGAACATGCCTGCCACGAACGCACCGAGAAAAACATACGGGCGAGCCTGGCCCAGCGTCTTGAGCGGGACGAGGCCACTCGAGACGAGCATGACCGTCGCGATCGGCACCTCGAAGGCGATGCCGAAGGCAAAGAACAACGTCAGAATAAAATCGAGATACGCGCTGATGTCCGTCATCATCGTAACGCCTTCGGGCGCGGCCGCCGCAAAAAAACTGAACATCAGCGGAAACACGACGTAGTAGGCAAATGACACACCCGCGTAAAAGAGCACGATGCTCGACAGCAGCAAAGGAACCGCGAAGCGCTTCTCGTTCCGATACAGGCCCGGCGCAATGAACTGCCAGAGCTGGTAGAGGATCACGGGCATCGCGAGAAACAGCGCAACGAACAGCGTCATCTTGAACGGGGTAAGGAACGGTGAGGCGACCTGTGTTGCGATCATCGTCGCGCCCTCCGGAAGCTGTTCCATGAGCGGCGTCGCAACTAACGTGAAAATCGTCTCTGCAAACGGAACGAGACCGATGAACAATACGAGTATCGCCGCAGCGGCTTTCAACAGCCGCGAGCGCAGCTCGATGAGATGCGAGATCAGTGTGCCTTCGGCGAGCTTCTCCGCATCGGGTTCCGGTGGCGGCGCGCCGACCTCAGGTTCCGGGCTGTCTGCACTCATTTGCCGCTATCGGATTCTTGCGTGCTCTCGGTCGACGCCGCGTCGGTAGAATCAGGCGCCGCGCCCGCGGGTGCGGCCTCGCCGGCGGTCTCATCACCCTCGGTGCGATCCGGTTGTTTTCCGGGTGGGGGCACGATGTGCGAGGCCTTCGGTGGCGGCGTATAACGTGAACGGGGCTTGTCGCCTAGATCGATCTCCCGTTCGAGCTGATAGCGCAACTGACTTGCCGTTCGCCGCGCGCGCCCAACCCATCGGCCGAGCTTGGCCGCGACACGCGGAAGCTTCTCCGGGCCGAGGATCATCAGACCCAGCCCGAAGATCAAGACGATCTCCCAGAAACCGACGTCGAACATCGATTAGTTGCTCTTGCTCGTGTCCTTCTGCTCAGCGAATTCGGCGTCCGGTTGGCCGTCTTCGATACGTTTGGGGTCGGCCTCCTCAGCATCGTCCTGGTCATCGCTGTCCATGGCTTTGCGGAAACTCTTGAGCGCCCCGCCCAGGTCCCCTCCGATCGTCCTGATCCGCTTCGTGCCAAAGATCAATACGACGATCAGCAAGATGATGAGCAGCTGCCACATGCTGATCCCTCCTAAACCCATTGCAGTTCTCCGTTGCGGGTACGAAACATCAATGATACGCCAAACCTGGCTCGGCGCACCGGCCCTACCTCACGCCTTGGGCGTCGCCTGCAGCCAGAAAGTCGCCGGCCCCTCATTGCAGAGCCTGACTCGCATCGTGGCGCCGAACACGCCGGACGCTGCGCGGACACCCGCTACACGTACGGCCTCGACGAGCTCGCCGAATAGGGCCTCACCCTGAGCCGGC
>JAOTTJ010000005.1 GCA_029864465.1 Gammaproteobacteria bacterium
AGGTCTCTAGCTATATCGATTCCGGGGTTGCAGATAACGCGGATCTGATTCGCGACGGCCGTGGCTTTGTCTGCGCGGACCATGAAAATGGTTACTTCGTCGGTCCGACGCTCTTCGACAACGTACGGCCTGGAATGCGTATCTATGACGAGGAGATCTTTGGGCCGGTGCTCAGCGTCGTCCGTGTCGCGAGCTTCGATGAGGCGCTCGAGCTCGTTAATGATCACGAATATGGCAACGGCGCGGCGATATTCAGCCGCGACGGTAATACGGTCAGGCAGTTCTGTGAGAACGTGCAGGCCGGCATGGTCGGTGGGAACGTTCCGATACCGGTACCTATGGCATTTCACAGTTTCGGCGGATGGAAGCGCTCGCTGTTCGGTCCACTGCACGTGCATGGCACGGACGGCGTCCGTTTTTACACGCGCAAGAAGACGATTACGGTGCGATGGCCGACCGACTCGAGAAGCAGCGCCGACTTTACCATGCCGACGATGGGCTGATTGTCGATCAGAACAGTAGCTACAACAGAGGTCTATACTCGACACATGAATACTGCCGCAAGGGTTTGGCGCCACCCGCAAGTGCGCCGTGCGGTTACGACATTCTTGTTACTGGCCTTGGTTGCCTCGCCGGCGGCATGGGCCGAGAAGGCGTACCTTGCTGGCGGCTGTTTCTGGTGCATGGAATCCGACTTCGAAGGCCTACCGGGCGTGCAAGACGTCGTTTCCGGCTTTACCGGTGGCACTGTCGAGAATCCGACCTACAACGGCAATCACACTGGCCATTACGAAGCCGTCGAAATCACCTACGATCCCAGCATCGTCAGCTACCAGGATTTGTTGAATCATTACTGGGTCAATATCGATCCATTCGACGCGATCGGGCAATTCTGCGACAAGGGCCCAAGCTATCGTGCTGCGATATTCGTTGCGACTCCAGAGGAGCGACGCCTCGCTGAGCAATCTAAGCAGAAAGTCCAAGCGATGTTTCCAGACGAACAGGTGGTCACGGAAATTCTCGATGCGAGCATCTTCTATCCGATCACGGGCGACGAAAGTGCTCACCAGGACTACTACAAGAACAACCCTTTGCGCTACAAGTTCTATCGCTATAGCTGCGGCCGCGATGCGCGCTTAGAGGAGATCTGGGGAGATCAAGCCACGCATTAGTTTGTTTCTTCAGTGCGCGCGGCTCGGGTGACGGTAAAGACCAAGTAAACCGAATCCAGTAGCTGGCGTTGCTGATGCCCGCTATTGGCCAATAGCGCAAGCCGGTATCGAGTCTGGATAGAATTTGAGCATTAACTCCGCTGATCGACGGCCAGCGCGGCGAAGCATCCGGCGCCATTCTTCACTTAGCGGAGAACTATCGAAGTGAAAGTCAGAGTACACCGCGATTTGCGTATGCTTGCATCGTGGGCCGGTCCCTTCGTGACACCGCTATTTCTCTCATTGTTCATGAGCGCGCTCGTGTCAATGATTGCCACTATTCAGGCGATTTGAATCTCAGACGGTCTCATTGCTACCTGGAGTCGAGCCTGGCTCACGAGTTGGATGATCGCATTTTCAGTGCTGATGCTCGCGTTGCTGATCGTTAGACGACTCGTTGCTGTAATCTGTCGTCCTGAATAGCCTGGCACCAGATCGTATGCGTGACACCACAAGTCGTCGAATCGGGTACTGACGCGAGTGTCAGCTCCTGGCCGAGGCTGTGTGAATACGCTGATCTTCACCTCTACCAGAACCGCGCCATCAACCGCAACTACCTAAACAGCGTTGCCAAGTGGTAACGGGTCCTCTTCGGTCAAGCCCAGTCGGGCAGGCCAAGATTCGAGGCCGAGTCGGACTCTCATCGAGCGTGTGCTATCGCGTGAATGCGAAGTTACCTTGCCGACTGAGCCGATCAGATGTTCATTGACCGGCTTAGCCTCTCCTCCCGAGAGCCGTTCTAAAGCGTGAGCCAAATGCCGTCGCGCTTTCCTATGCCCGGACGGGCGGTCGCGAAGAGGAAGTCGGCGTTGAGCGGCGCCTAAGCTGCGATCGGCGGAGGTCGCTTCGTCTCCGGAACTTGCCATAACGGTTACCTCAGTTCCCGAAACGAACGCCTTGATTTTGGCGGGCCGTGCCGGGTCGGACTCGCGGCCGTCGGATTCGCCTCTCACCTGTTGGCTGATGCGCAGGTATTCTCTCATGCTACGGAAATCACCACCGTCGCCATCGAGCGACAGCGCGCACTGGTAGAGAGTCTCGGCGTAGACTTAGTCTAATGGCAATTCACGATCAGCTCATGTTCGCGTCGCGGTTCAGTTTGGCAAATTTTGCTACTGAGAATATTTAGCATTTATGGACACTGACCTCTTAGCCTTTGCTATCTACGGGACGCCCTTCGCGCTGATCCTGCTGCTCTACATCCGAAAGCATCGGCGACAACAACGAGTGAGCGTGGAAACTTTTGCAGAAAGTCAAGAAGCTGGCCTTCTCGATCCCGCGTCCTTACACCCGGTTATCAATCTCAATAGGTGTATTGGGTGCGGGTCTTGCGTGGCGGCCTGTCCAGAAATGCCTAAGCATCAGGTCCTCGGGCTGGTGAGGCGAAAGGCAAAACTGATTAGCCCCACTGACTGCATCGGTCACGGAGCCTGCAAAACCGCGTGTCCGGTCGATGCCATCACTCTGGTCTTCGGAACCGAGCGTCGCGGCGTCGATATCCCGAACATAAGGCCAAACTTTGAGACCAATGTTCCTGGAATTTTTATCGCCGGTGAGTTGGGCGGCATGGGTCTTATCCGAAACGCCATCGAACAGGGCCGGCAAGCCATGGAATGCATCGTCGAGAAAGTGGATGGGACCCGCAACGGCTGTTTGGACGTCGTCATCGTTGGTGCCGGACCAGCGGGTATCGCAGCATCGCTCGCCGCCAAGCAGCACAAACTAAACTTCGTCACGATGGACCAAGATTCGCTCGGCGGAACTGTGGCTAGTTTTCCACGCCGGAAATTGGTTATGACGTCGCCGGCAACGTTACCGTTAGTGGGGAAGATGAAGTTCAGGGAAACAACGAAAGAAACGTTGCTGGCGTATTGGCAAGATATAGTAAAACGCACTGATCTGAAGATTAGCTTCCAAGAAAGGCTGGAGTCTATCAATAGACACAACGGCAGTTTCAATGTGGTCACAAATCAGAACCAATACGCCGCACACGCAGTATTACTGGCAATCGGCCGGCGCGGGACTCCACGAAAACTCGGTGTACCGGGGGAGGAACTATCCAAGGTCACGTATCGATTGATAGACCCGGAGCAATACAGCAGTTTGAAAGTGCTCGTTGTTGGCGGCGGCGACAGTGCCCTCGAATGCGCGTTGATGCTCAGCGAGCAACCCGGAACAACGGTTACTCTCTCGTATAGATCGCAAGCATTTTCACGTGCAAAGAAGAAGAACAGACTGAAACTCGAGAATGCCGGTCGCGAAGGCCGCATTGAGATTCTGCTCGAATCTAACGTTAAATCCATCGCCGAGGAGTATGTTGAGATTGAACAAAAGGGCCAGCTACTGCGCATTGCAAACGATGCGATCATCATAAGCGCCGGAGGCATACTGCCCACGGGATTTCTGAAGGAACTAGGTATTGAGATAGAAACCAAACACGGGACTGCCTAGTACCTGAGACGCAAAGGCCCAGCCCTGATTAACTGTCTCCGTAGCCGATAGGAATCGATTCAAGAGGTAGAAATATGCCGCATACACAATTGATGGAGGAGCGTCTTAGGTTCCTGCAAATCGATCACAATACCTTGTCGGAGCTACGACAAGCCAAAGAATTTCTCGAACCGGCAATGGACGAATTGTTGGATCGATTCTACTCGCACTTACTCGGGGAACCCGATCTACGAGCGCTCTTTGCCGATGAAGACGCAATCGATCGCGCCCGTTCAGCGCAAAAGAATCATTGGCTCAAGACACTGTTCGAAGGCAAGTTTGACAACACGTACTTTGAGAAGGCGGGTCAGATCGGTCGCGCTCATTTCCGCGTAGGCCTGACACCAAATTGGTATATCGCCGGCTATTGCCAGATGCTCGGTCAGTTTATTGAGCTGATTTCAAACGAATACTCCAACAGAGGCAAGCCAGCAACTCAGATTATCCAGGCGGTCAGTAGAGCCATATTTCTCGACATCGATTTGGTCATCCACTGCTATCTCGATGCTAAAGACAGCTATATGCGACAGATTTTGCGCCACGCGACCGAGTTCACGGCCGATGTGACGGCACTTGGTGATGAACTAAGCGCTTCGGCGACACAGATTAATGCCACCGCTGAAACGTTGTCGGCACACGCGGGCAACGCAGCTGAGCAAATAAGCGAGTTACTAGCGCAAGCCGCACAATTGACCCGCCAGACGGAGCAGCTAGATGCGCGCCTCAAGGAGCTGCAGTTCCGCGACAAACTATACATTGACGAGAGCACTCCGGAGTCTGGAACGATTTCGCGCTTGAAGGCTCTAGTATTGGGCAAGAAGTAATGTCACAAAAACTGCTGTGCGCGGCGTCTATGTCATGCAGGCTTCGACCCTAATAGGTCACGCTGAATCGCGTCCAATCAGGCTGTACTGGAACTTTCTAGGAAGGTTTCGTCAGGTAGCGGCTATAACTAGCGGCAGCAGGCGTTCATCGTCGCAGCTGATCTGCTCCCCTTTTTTGGCGTGATGAAACGAGAGCGAGTGAACCGTGTGCGCTACCGAAATCGAGACGAAGCTCGAGCGGATATATTTGAATACTTTGAGTGTTTTTATAATCGGAAACGCCGTCATGGCTATCTTGGCAATATCAGCCCGGCGGCGCTCGAGAAGCGAGTAGCCGGTCGATGCGAAACGGTCCATTGACGCGTTACAAAACCATCTGGCCGAAAGCAGACATTCAATCAGAAGCCGGATGGGCGATATTTGAGCGGCAGCTTCCGACCCATTAGAGACACGTTAATTGTGTGGGGAGTTTACCGAGGCTTGTAAGAGTTTCTGTAACGGCTGGAAATGGCGAGAGGCGTAGTTCTGAATAACAATCACAGTGTTAGCCGGAAAAACTAATTTTCGCGCTCATAAGTGGGGCCGTTTCGTCGTCACCTTAGCCCTCTTTCTGCTTTGGTCGAGTGCGGCCCATGCACAGAGGATCCCCTTGATCCTTGTTGGGGTGGCTGGTACCAGCCTCCTTGCACCGTTTGTTGCTGTGCCGGTCAAAGTTGTGATCCTCCGTCTGCTTACCGCTAAGGCTGGGGCCTCTCGTTTGTGGTTTATCAGTGCAATCGAATGGGTGCTTTGGTTCCCAGTGACTGTGATCGCGGTTGTATCCAGCGGTCCATTCGCTGTGCCGCTCGTCGTCCCGTTACTGCTGGCCACGGCAGTTTGGCTGCATAGAGAACGCGTGGATAACGCTTCATGGGGCTCTGCGCTACTTTTGTCCCTCCCCACACCGATTCTGGCGGTTGCGATACCGTCTCTAGCCTTTGTCTCAGCCCCCTTGCTGGAAGACTACCTTCCGACTTGGCTCCTTTAGCAGCGTGAGGACGGAACGCCAGGTAAGGGTTGGCTTGGCCGGGAATGCCGCCTTCTGGCCGATTGGCGCCATAGCGCCCGCCTGAATTCGAGCAGATTTGAACGGCAGCTTTCGGGGGGGGGCTGAAATCGGGCGGAAACGTGACGGGTCTCGCAGTGGCCCTTGGCTAGTTGCACTTAACGTGATCAAGCATGTGTTCTTCCCTGAGTGCCTCAAATGCTCAAGATATGGTTATCCTCGAGGCTATACCGGCTTCTTCCTCTCGTTTATCTTCTGTCCGGCTCGCTGATGCTCGCCCTGTTCGGCAACCAACCTTTGGGCCGTCTTAGCGGGTTATTGTTATGCGCTGCAGCGGTTTTGGTTTGGGTGTTGAGATTTCACGCGCGTAGTAAAACTTCTGCTCGTCGCCGATGAGTCCCTGCCTGGTCGAAACGACCTATCCCCTTAAACCGGCTGGACATGCATAGAAAACCAACGTAAACAAAGCGACGCCGTAGCAATGCGACCCCGAGGTTGCCCGGCGCTGTGTTTCTCGATGAAATCTGCCAGGCGAACTATGCTATTTTCGATGTCCGCGCATGACCGCGGTAGCGTCTGGCAGGGCAGAGGAGACAGGCAGTGACCGTAAGGACGAGGCTCGAACAAATGGTTGGAGACTGCGTCAGTTTCGCTGTCGTTGGGTTTCTGTTCGTAGCTTCGGCGCAGGGTCATCACAGTGACGCGGGGCTAGATATGGAGTCGGTCGTCATGCTCGAAGGGACTATCACCGAGTATAGTTGGCGGAACCCACACATCTATTTCACGGTCGAGACAACGGACGATCGTGGCGAACGCGTCGAGTGGTTGGTGCAAACCAGTCCAATCATCTCGGCGACCCGTCGAGGTTGGACGCGCGAGTCGTTAGCGATCGGGGAGCGCGTATTTGTCGAGGCTCACCCCGCTAGGGATGGCCGACCGTATGCACTGCTGTACGCGATCGAGAAGGAGGGCGGCATCGTGTTGGGTACGGCAGCGAGGCCTGCGAGCGATCGTCCTGCCGAGCCTGAGAGTACGGCCAGCACCACCACGCTGGCTGGGATCTGGATGGCAGACCGTACAGAGCTCGTCAGCTACCCGGGCGGATTCGACGGCTTCTTCCACGCTCACTTGCAGCTGACCGAGGAGGGTGCGGCAGCCCAGGCCGCATACGACCCGCTATCGGCTGAGAACCCGGAGTCCAAATGCATCGGGCGTCCAACGCCCGCGATGATCGTATCCAGCGATCTGTTTCCAATGCAGATCGAGATCGATGAGTCCGAAGACATCATCATGATTCGTAGTGGGTTCTGGGACGAGGAGCGCACGGTATTCATGGATGGCCGCATGCACCCCGAGCCCAACGAGCGCTCACTCAGCGGCCACTCGATCGGCAGGTGGGAGGGCGAGACGTTGGTTGTGGATACGACGAATTTCGCAGATCATCGTTCGCCTTATCAGATTGGTGTGCCCTCGGGATCTGGGAAGCATGTCGTGGAGCGATACCGGCTCAACGACGAGGGTACGCGCATTATCGTGGACTTCATGCTCGAGGACCCGCAATTCTTGTCCGAGCCCGTCAACCACTCCCGCGAGTTGGTCTACTCGCCGCATCTAGAGATCCTGCCATACAACTGCGATATGGATTCGACGAGTCGCTTTCTGCGTCCATAGCTTCGCGGCAATGCTCGATCGGCTGGTACTTCACTTCCGGTCTTTCGCGAAGGACGTTGCCGGTTCGCGTACAGGATCCCGTTTCTTTTTCATACCGGCATGTCCTCGCTTTACGGCGGCCATCTCTTGGTCGCGGCCTATGCCACGACCGACAAATGCTTTAGATCCGTTCGCCTAAGGACTACAGCCCGTTTCTCTTAATAGCCGCTCTGAATACGCAAGAATATTGCCGTGAGAACGCACCAGGTGAGGCTAGGGTTTCGGCTTGATTATACTGGCGGTGCGGGGAGTCATGGCCCACCAAGCTCTGAGCATGGCGAATGCTCATTTTTCCGTACGGCCCAAGGAGCACATCGGCTCAGCAGCCTTTCAGGTACCTCAGCCGGAACATGAGATGGCCATCGCGATCGAGGAGCTCTTCGCGGGTCAGCCGGATCGGCTCTTCGGCGACGAGGGGAGGCGGGACGCCTTCTTCACACCATAGGTCGGCCGGTTGCTCTGAACGCAGGCTGAGCGCATCGGATTCGGCTTCGACCACGTACATGCCCGAGCCCCGCAGCTCGACTATGTCGCCGGCCTGTATGTAAATTATCGATGATCGCTGTTGCTCACTGGGCCGATGCACCCATACGGGGGTTTCCCATGGATTGCGGGGCAGCTGAAACCAGTCACCCTGTCGTTGCGCTAGAGTTTGGTGGAAGAAGGGCCCGTAGCCCCAGTCCTGCAGGTACAGATCGGGAACGAAGCTGATCGTCTCGCCCGAACCGGATGGATGGAAGTACGCGCTGAGCCCCCTTCCTGGAACGGCCAGGACGATGAGTCCGCCAACCCGGGTCGATGTCTCATCGGGCTCAGAACGCAAATCGTACACGTCTACTGCCGCCTCCAGCATTCGTGAGTAGCAGGTCGATGTATCCGCGAAGGCCTCGCATAGCTCAGCGATTCGATTCTCATTTTCGAGCCAACCGAGTCTCGCCGGTGCGTAGATTCCGACCCATGCCAGGAAGCCCGGTTGGGCGGTCACGCCGGGTGCGATTAAGACGCCGAGCAAGAGCCCGAAAAACCGGCTGTGCCGATACCTGTTTCCTCGAGGGTTACGCATCTCCGATTTGCTCCATGCGGCAGGCTTTTTCTCTCAGCAAGGCAACGGCTCGTTGGCGTCCCAGGAGTTCTGCTTCTTCGAGCGGTGTCGCATAGTCGTCTATGCGCGTTCGTGCATGCAGATCCGCGCCATGCGCGATCAGCTGTTCTATCGCTTGCAGGTCTTCGAGAGCGGCTGCGTAGTGCAGCGGCGTATAGTCGTTGTGCCCGCGCTGCTCGATGTCTGCCCCGAAGGCCACCAGCATATCGAGCATTTCGTGACGATCCGGCCGATCTTGGCAACTGAGAGTTGCGAGCAGGCACGGAAACCCCGAGTCATCACGGTAATTCGGATCCGCGCCCAGCTCGAGCAGCGCTCGCACGAACGGCAACGGGCTATGATAAATGGCGTACTCGAGCACGTAGCCGATACCTGCTGTTCCGTGACAATTCGGAAAGTCAGGCCGGTCCCCCAACGAGGTTTGCAGCGCCTCGAGATCGCCGCGTCGGCAAGCTTCGTGAATTGAAATCGAATCGTTCATTGCCATGCTTTGGAGATTACGGGCTGCGCACTTATTCTCGCTGCGAGTGGTCTCCGCGTAGCGTCACACCACATTGTCGGCAACCTTTTGGAATTCCGAGCCTACTTTGCCAGCCCAGATTGGCCTGGCATCTCGGACACCGAGATGAAAACTGGAGTAAGACGGCAACGATGGCCGCGCCGAACAGAGCGCCAATCAGGTTGTTGGTCGTCCGCTCGGACAACTCGAGGAATTCGATTGCGAGAACCGCGCAGACTGCACAGATCCAGAACGCGACAAATAGACCAATCGTCTGGTGGTGGTGCTGACGCAGCTTCTTGAGCTCAGTTTGCGACAACAAGGGGATATCCAACTGCTGCGTGTCCCGTAGTCTGACGCATGCGGTCGATACATTCTGTGATCCGGCTACCACAAAGGCGGCCCTTGCCGTCATCGCCGCGCAAGGGAGAACGTCGATCAGCTGCGAGCAGAGCGCTCTGTCAGTTTTGGCGAGGGCCGCCGATTTGCGTAGAGCCGCGGCCCAGCCGCAATTCGGTCGGCGATAGCCAGTCGCCCGACAAAACCAAGCAAGGCTCTGATGGTGCAGGATCTAGTCTGGCGGAGAGGGTGGGATTACTCGCCGCCCTCGAATAACTCGGGCGGCTCACCCTCGAGGGGCCGCTCGCCGACTGCGTCGGCTCCGCGTTCTCTCGCGTGCGCCTGCGCGCCGCTCGAGTCGAACCCGAGCGGCTTCGTCCACACACCCTCGCCACCAAAAACAAAAATACCCCGCAAGGGGGCATTTTTGTTTTCTGGCGGAGAGGGTGGGATTCGAACCCACGGTACGCTGTGACACGTACACTTGCTTTCCAAGCAAGCGCCTTCGACCGCTCGGCCACCTCTCCGGCTGGGGTGGATTCTAGATGTTTAGGCGGCGCCTGGCACGCTTGGAGCAGCGATTCTTCAGCGCGCCGGACCTCCTCGTCTAGTTGCGATAGTCCAGTGGCGGGGCGCGGTCGCCAAGTAGGGCTTCGTACACGAAGTCCTCGCCGAGACTCTCGCGATGTTTGGCGGCCGCGGCCTCGCGCAACTCGCGATTCTCAAACAGCTCCACTGCTGCGAGCGTCAGTGTCTTCGCAGCATTCGTCGCACCCTTGAAGCCGATCGACATTCCACCCGCTGCTGCGGCCTGCCAGCTGTGCGCCGAGGTGCCCGGTACCCAGGTCGCAATCCGCAAGCCGACGGTCGGCACGGCGATCGAGACGTCGCCGACATCAGTCGAACCGTAGCCCTGGGAGATCTCGTAGGGTTGGATCGTTGCCTCTGAGCCGAGCGCGCGCAGCGGGTTCGTGAGCGTTGCGTAAATCTGCTCGGCAAAGGCCTGTTCCTCCGGCGTGTACTGGACACCGCCGACGGTTCTGAGCTTCACATCCATCATCTCGGCCAGTGGCTCGTTGACGAGCACGGGATGGTTGCCGTGGATCGTCTCCCAATCGACTTGCGTCCCAGTTCCCTGGGCGGCGCCACGCGCCGCGTCTTCTAGCCGCGCCCAGATCTCCTGTACGACGCGTGCCTCGGGATGGCGCACGTAGTAGAAGACCTCGGCGAAGTCGGGCACGACGTTCGGTGCGAGTCCGCCCGCCGTGATCACGTAGTGAATGCGGGATTGCTGCGGGATATGCTCGCGCAGGAGATTCGCCATGTGGTTCATCGCCTCGACGCCATCGAGCGCGGAGCGCGCGTTGTGGGGTGCCGATGATGCATGTGCGGAGAGCCCGCGAAAGCGGAATTTCGCGGATCGATTGGCCAATGTCGTATCCGCGGACGCCGAGTTTCTATCGGCGGCGTGCCAGTGCAAGACGATGTCGACGTCGTCGAACAGCCCTTCTCGGACCATATAGACCTTGCCGCTACCGCCTTCCTCGGCTGGCGTGCCGTAGAGCCGGATCGTGCCGGGCGTGCCGGTGTCCTCGAGCCAATGCCTGACTGCAAGCGCTGCGCCAAGAGAGCCGGCGCCGAAAAGATTGTGGCCACAGGCGTGCGCAGCGAGCTTGTTCGGTATCGGGCTGCGCGTGGGCAGGGCGTCCTGCGTAATGCCGGGTAGGGCGTCGAACTCCGCGAGGATGCCGATGATGGGGCCTTCGCTCCCATAGCTTGCGACGAAGGCTGTTGGGATGCCGGCAACGCCAGCCGCGATCTCAAAGCCCTCGGCCGCGAGCGCGGACTGCAGCAACGCGCTGCTGCGCTCCTCCTGGTAGCCGACTTCGGCAAGGTCCCAGAGAGATCGAGCGACCTCGATGGTCTGCGCGTGGCGGGCCTCGACAAATGCCAGCAGCGCGTCCTCGTCCGCTGCGTGGCTCGTCAGCGGCAGACAGATCAGGCTCGCGGCAAGCGGCAGGTGGTGTCTCATCGGCATCCCCCTTCGATTCGATGGTTGATTCGCATTGTAGAACCTATCTCGAGATCCCGCATGGCCGCGTGGCGTGCGTTGTCGGCGAGTGCTCACGGGCTCCAGTGGGCCTGAGGGCCGCATTCCGGGGCTTTGGAAAGGCCGGTGCGCAGGTCCTGGCGGGCTGGTAAAGTACACGGGGTCCGCGTCGGTTCCCCCGCGACGACCAGCCGTGAACCCCGTCAGGCCCGGAAGGGAGCAGCGGCAGCGGCCCGGTCGGGTGCCGGGGTTGGGCTGACGCGGATCTTAATTTTTGGACACGAGAGAACGCTGCACGCGCGATGAGTTACACCGTTCTGGCAAGGAAATGGCGTCCGAAGCGCTTTGCTGAGGTGGTCGGCCAGCAGCATGTCGTGCAAGCGCTCGTGAACTCGCTCGCGGCCGGGCGCCTGCATCATGCTTATCTGTTCGCGGGCACGCGCGGGGTTGGCAAAACGACGGTCGCGCGCATTCTCGCCAAGGCGCTGAACTGCACCGATGGCGTCGTTGCTGAGCCGTGTGGGACGTGCGATGCGTGTCTTGCGATCGACGAAGGCCGTTTCGTCGACCTTCTCGAGGTCGATGCGGCCTCGAGAACGCGCGTGGACGATACACGCGAGCTTCTCGACAACGTTCAGTATGCTCCGACGCACGGGCGCTACAAGATCTACCTCATCGACGAGGTTCACATGCTGTCGAATCACTCCTTCAATGCGTTGCTGAAGACGCTCGAGGAGCCGCCACCGCATGTCATGTTTTTACTCGCTACGACCGATCCGCAGAAACTGCCCGTAACGGTGCTGTCACGCTGCCTGCAGTTCAATCTGAAGCGGCTAACCCCTGCGCAGATTCAGGAGCAGCTACAGAAGATCTGCGCCGCAGAGGAGATCGAGGCGGAGCCTGATGGGCTGAAGGCGCTCGCCAAGGGTGCCGAGGGCAGTATGCGAGATGCGTTGAGCCTGCTCGATCAAGCGATCGCATTTGGCGGCGGGCACGTGCAGCGTGAAGCCGTCGAGGCGATGCTCGGCACGATCGACCGCTTCCATCTCATTAATCTGCTCGAAGGTCTCGCAGCTGGTGACGGATCGGCGCTCATGAAAGAGGTCGCGGAGCTCGATGAGCAGGCACCGAACTATTCCTTCGTGCTCGACGGGCTCATGGGCGCGTTGCAACGGCTCGCCGTCATCCAGCTCGTCGGGCCCGAGTCCGCGACGGACGACGATGCGGCATTGCTGCAGTTAACCGAGAAGATGTCGCCCGAGGATGTGCAGCTCTATTACCAGATCGCATTGCAGGGACGGCGTGACTTGGCCGCCTGCGCCGACTGGCGCTCGGCGTTCGAGATGACGCTGTTGCGCATGCTCGCGTTTCGCCCGGCGGCTGCGGATGAGCCTGGCCGTGCAGCTGCTGCGCCGACGTTAAAGCCAAAGGCGAAGCCGAAGCCCAAGCCCAAGCCGAGGGCGGAATCGGAGCCTGCCGGTGGGCCGCAGCGCCCGCGACGCAGCGCCGTTCGTGATGAAGGCACGGTGACACCACCGCCGCAGGCCGAACCCGGTCTGGCGTCACCGGCGACGCCAGATGCGACTGCGTGGGCTGCGCTGCTCGGCGAGGCCGACGTGCGCGGCGCGGCGCGCCAGCTCGCCGAGAGCTGCGCTATTCGCGAGCGGACCGACACTCGCATCGATCTCGTAGTTTCCAAGGACAGGTCACACCTGAATACCGACCAGATTCGCGGGCGCCTCGAGGCCGCGCTCGGCGAGCATTTGGGCAGATCGCTGAAGTTGACCGTCACCCCCGGCACGCCCCCGGCGCCGACACCGGCCGATCAACGCAAGGCGAACGAGACGCAGCGCATGCGCAAGGCACGCGAGGCTATCGAGCGGGATCCCGCCGTCATAGGATTTCAAGACACCTTCGACGCTGTCGTCGAAGCCGATACCATCGAGCCAATTGAAGCAGCCAAGGGAACGTAGCGCCGATGAAGGGACTAGGACAACTGATGAAGCAGGCCCAGGAAATGCAGGCCAATATGCAGAGGGCTCAAGAGGAGCTCGCTGCCATGGAGGTGTCTGGCGCGGCGGGCGGCGGCATGGTCGAGGTCAGCATGACGTGCAAGCACGAGGTGCGCCGTGTGGCGATCGAGGATGAGCTCCTGAGCGGCGACAAGGAGATGCTCGAAGATCTCATTGCAGCGGCGTTCAACGATGCCGCGGCCAAAGCCGAGCGTGCCACGCAAGAGAAGCTGGGCGGTCTCGCCGGCGGGCTCGGGCTACCTCCAGGCATGAAGTTGCCGTTTTGAGAATCGGCAGAGGTTGAACGCCCGTGAGTCAGGGTTATTCGCCACTGCTCAAGCAGCTGATCAACGCGCTGCAGTGCCTGCCCGGTGTCGGCACGAAGTCCGCACAGCGCATGGCATTTCACCTGTTGCACAAGGATCGCGAGGGGGCAACGCATCTGGCGAAGTCGCTGGAGCTGGCGAGTCGGCTCGTCAAGCACTGTGAGCGTTGCCGCATGCTGACGGAGGAGGCGATCTGCGGCTTCTGTGCGAGTGATCGTCGCGACAGTTCCCAGCTCTGCATCGTTGAAATGCCCGCGGACGTCATCGCGATCGAGCAATCCGCGGCCTACAGTGGTCGTTACTTCGTGCTCATGGGGCATATGTCGCCGCTCGACGGGATCGGACCGAGTGAGCTCGGTATCGACCTGTTGGAGCGCCGCCTCGAGCAGGAGGACATCGCCGAGGTCGTGCTCGCAACGAGCGTGACGGTCGAAGGGGATGCGACCGCCCATCTCATCGCCAATCTGGCCGCGCGCCACGGCATCAAAGCCAGCCGAATCGCTTATGGTGTGCCGATGGGTGGCGAGCTCGAATTCATCGACAGCGGCACGCTGTCGAGAGCGCTCTCGGGACGCCGCGAGATTGAAGCTGCATCAACGGAAGATCTGTCATGAGCCGCCAGGCCGACCCGGACTGCCTGTTCTGCAAGATCGTGGCTGGTGAGCTGCCCGCTGAACGCCTCTACGAGGACGATGACCTGCTTGCGTTCAAAGACATCAGTCCGCAGGCGCCGTTTCATGCATTGATTATCCCCAGGCGCCATCTGGCCACGCTGAATGAGCTCGAGACCGGGGACGCAGAGCTTGCCGGGCGGCTCTTCCTGACGGCCAAATCGCTCGCCGAGGAATATGAGCTCCCTGGCTATCGCGTCGTCGTCAATACGAATGCCGAAGGGGGGCAGGTTGTCTATCACGTGCATATGCACGTGCTCGGCGGCCGGCAGATGAAGGGCGGTCTAGGCTAACGACACTGGGCTAGCGACGACCCGCCTGCAAAGAAGCGGTCAGTTCGTAGAGTCGCTCGTAGCTTGCGTAGCGTTGTGCAGCAATTTCTCCGCTGACCACAGCAGACTTGATTGCACAGTCGGGCTCGGCGAGATGGCGGCAGTTTTGGAACCGGCACAGCGGAATTTTATCGCCGAATTCGCGAAAACCATTCGCGACGACGCGCGGATCCTCGATATACGGTGCGTAGTCGCGCACGCCCGGCGAGTCGATGAGTTCGCCGCCTTCGGGCAACGCAAACAACACGGCCGTCGACGTCGTGTGGCGGCCCAGGCCGCTTTTCTCTGACAGCGCGCCTACCGCCTGGCGCGCGTCGCCGAGCACTGCATTGAGCAGCGAGGATTTGCCGACACCCGATTGGCCAATCATCGCGCTGCGTTTACCCCTCAGCGCGGCAGTGAGCTCAGCGAGGCCGTCGCCGCGAGCCGCGCTCGTGCGGATCGTGACGTAGCCGAGGTTTGCGTAGGCGTCGAGCTCATCGGGCAAGGCTGCAGTGAGGTCCAGCTTGTTGAATGCGATGACGGCGCCGTAGCCTTGCAGCTCGGCAGCGGCGAGGTAACGGTCCAGCAAGAACCAATCGGGCGGCGGATCCGGTGCGAGCACCACGACGAGCTGGGAGAGGTTCGCCGCGACGATCTCGGGCCGGCCGCGGTTGTCGATGCGCGTAAGTTCGTTGTCACGGGGCGAAATCTTCGTCAACGTGCCTGTTCCGTCCGCCTCGGGCTGCCACGATACCGAGTCCCCGACGACGGGCTTGAGTGCACGGCGCTGAATCTGACAGCTGACGCGGCTGGCATCGGCGCCTTCCACGAGACAGTGGCGCCGGTAGCGCGCGACGACCGTTCCAGTGATGCTCGTCACAGCATGCGTCTTCTATGCAGGTTTGCTCTATAAATCATTGATCGGGCTGCTACAATCGGCCTGAGGAGCCGATGTTGAAGTCCAAGGAAAATCTCATCTGGATCGATCTGGAGATGACGGGTCTCGATCCGGACTCGGATCTCATTCTGGAGATCGCGACCGTCGTCACGGACAAGCATCTCGTTGTGCTTGCCGAAGGGCCGATGCTCGCAATACATCAGTCCGACGAGATCCTGGCTGGTATGGATGAGTGGAACACGCGCCAGCATTCGAGCTCAGGGCTGGTTGAGCGCGTTCGTGTGAGCTCGGTCACGGCTGCCGAGGCGGAGCAGCAGACGCTCGATTTCCTGCGTGACTACGTCGACCCGAACGTGTCGCCGATGTGCGGTAACAGTATTTGTCAGGACCGGCGTTTTCTCGTTCGCCATATGCCTGAGCTTGCCGCTTTTTTCCATTATCGCCACCTGGACGTTTCGACGCTGAAGATACTAGCGCAAATGTGGGTGCCCAGCTTAATCGGAAAGTTCGAGAAGACCTCGACACATCTGGCGCTCGCAGATATTCACGACTCTATACGGGAGCTGCGGTATTACCGCGAGCATCTCATCAACATGCCAGGTTGATTATCATGCTGAACTCAGTCGACTTCACTTGGGAATCGAGTCTAGAAAGAACTTCGGGCTCGCGCCGGTCATGCACGGTTGTTCAGGGCTTGGCTGTAATCGTACTGTGCGCGATCGCGAACGTATCGCTCGCGCAAACGATGTATGTGACTGACGAGCTCGTCATTACCGTACGTACGGGCCCCGGAACGCAAAACGCTATCATCCGCAGCCTCGGTAGCGGCGCGTCCGTTACTGTGCTCGAGGAAACCGACGACGGCAACTACGTGCGCGTGCGTACCGATACAGGTGAGGAGGGTTGGGCGCTTAGCCAATATCTGGTTGACACGCCCGTAGCGCGTAGCCAGCTCGACGCCGCGCAACGCAATCTGAGCCAGGCGCGCGATCGCGTTGCGGAGCTCGAGACCATCGTTACCGATCTGAGCGGTCAGCTCGAGACGATCACGCAACGTATGGAAGAGGCCGAAACGGCTGCGACGAGTCTTAATTCGGAGCTTGTCGACGTGCGCAGCGTGTCGGCAAACGCATTGACGATTCGAGATCAGAACGAGAGTCTGAGGCGGCGGGTCAACGAGCTCGATCAGCTCGTCAACGAGCTGACGGTTCAGAACGCGACCCTGGCCAGTCGGGCGACCCGCGAGTGGTTTGTCGTCGGCGCGGGTGTGTTGATTACGGGCATCGTGCTCGGGCTCGTCATTCCGACCCTACGGCGCAAGCGTCGTACCGACTGGTGAGCGAGCGACTCGCTCGGTAGCGGTGGGCATCTAGCGCGTGTGTTCGGCGAGATACAGCCACGTATCGAGCACGGAATCCGGATTCAGAGACATGCTTTCGATGCCCTGATTCAGAAGCCACTGCGCGAGGTCCGGGTGGTCTGAGGGTCCTTGTCCGCAGATGCCGATATATTTGTTCTGCGCGCGGCACGCCGAGATGGCCATGGCGAGCAGTTTGAGCACCGCCTCGTCACGTTCATCGAACAAATGGGCGATCTTGCCGGAGTCGCGGTCGAGACCCAGCGTGAGCTGAGTCATATCATTGGAGCCGATCGACATGCCGTCGAAGTGCTCGAGGAATTGCTCTGCTAGTAGGGCATTGCTCGGCAACTCACACATCATGATGAGCTTGAGATCGTCTTTGCCCCGTTCGAGGCCTTGCTCGGCGAGCAAGGCTACGACGTCGCGTGCCTCGCCGAGCGTGCGCACGAACGGCACCATGACCTGCACGTTCTTGAGGCCCATCTCACCGCGAACCTTGAGCATTGCCTTGCACTCGAGCTCGAAGCACGGTTTGAAGCCATCATCGATGTAACGTGAGGCGCCGCGAAAGCCGAGCATCGGGTTTTCTTCGTGCGGCTCGTAGCGCTCGCCACCGATGAGATTGGCGTATTCGTTGGACTTGAAGTCCGACAGTCGGACGATGACAGGGTTCGGCGAGAAAGCCGCGCCAATCGTACCGATGCCTTCGGCCAGTTTGTCGATGTAGAAGGAGACGGGATCGGCGTAGCCGGCCATTTGCTCGGCGATCAAGTTCTTCGTGGCCGAGTCTTGTCGATCGAGCTCGAGCAGCGCCTTCGGATGCACGCCGATCATGCGGTTGATGATGAATTCGAGTCGCGCGAGACCAACGCCGTGATTCGGGATGCCTGCGAACGTGAATGCGCGATCCGGGTTGCCGACGTTCATTGTGAGCTTGACCGGTATCTCCGGAAGGTTGGTGAGCTCGATGTCGGTCTGCTCGTATTCGAGCTTGCCTTTGTAGACGTAGCCTTCGTCGCCTTCGGCACAGGAGATCGTCACGTCCGTACCGTCCGGGATATCTTCGGTCGCCGAGCCGCAGCCGACGACAGCCGGAATACCGAGCTCTCTCGCGATGATGGCCGCGTGGCATGTTCGGCCGCCGCGATTCGTCACGATCGCCGATGCACGTTTCATGATCGGTTCCCAATCAGGGTCGGTCATGTCGGCGACGAGCACATCACCGTTCTGGATGAGGTTCATCTGTTCGATGCTATCGACCACGCGTGCAACGCCGCTGCCGACGCGTTGGCCAATGCTGCGCCCGGTTGTGAGCACCTCGGAATGCTCCTTGAGGGAGAAGCGGGTCATAACCTGTCCGGACCGGCTCTGCACGGTCTCCGGGCGAGCCTGGAGGATGTAGAGCTGGCCGTCGTTGCCGTCTTTGCCCCACTCGATGTCCATCGGACGGCCGTAGTGATTCTCGATGATGACGGCCTGCTCAGCGAGCGCCGTGACCTCCTTGTCGGTCAAGGAGAATTTCCGGCGTTGCTCGGCAGGGACCTCGATCGTCTTGACGCGCTCGGCAGGATCCTCACTGTAGATCATCTGGATGTTCTTGCTGCCGATATTGCGCCGCAAAATCGCATTGTTGCCGGCCGCGAGGCTGGGCTTGTGGACGTAGAACTCATCCGGATTAACGGCGCCCTGCACGACGGTCTCGCCGAGGCCATAGCTCGAGGTAATGAACACGACATCGCGGAAGCCCGATTCGGTATCGAGCGTAAACACAACGCCCGCGGCGCCGAGGTCACTGCGAACCATGCGTTGCACGCCGACAGACAACGCCACCAACCGATGGTCGAATTTCTGATGCACTCGGTAGGCGATCGCTCGGTCGTTGAACAGCGATGCATAGACTTCGTGAATTGCTGCGACGACTGCGTCGAGGCCACTGACGTTTAGCAGGGTCTCTTGCTGGCCGGCGAAGGACGCTTCCGGGAGGTCCTCGGCCGTTGCCGACGATCGCACCGCGACTTCGATGTCCTCGCCCTGCGTCAGCTCTTGCCAGGCTATTGTGACCGCGTCGCGCAGCGCCGGCGGGAAGGGTGCATCGAGGATCATTTGTCTGATCTGGGCACCGGCCTTTGACAGTGCGCGGACATCGTCGACGTTGAGCTTATCGAGAATCGAATGGATCTGGTTGTCGAGCCCGGCTTCGTCGAGGAAATCACGGTAGGCTGCTGCGGTTGTCGCAAAGCCGCCGGGGACCTGCACGCCGAGACCGCTGAGCTTACTAATCATCTCGCCGAGCGAGGCATTCTTGCCGCCCACGTGCTCGACATCATTCATGCCGCAGTCAGCGAGTCCGATTACGTATTGTTCCAAGCTATACTCCCGAGCCTTGACCCACAGTCTCGACTGATGAGCCCGGCATGCCTCAGCGCACAGTGTTTTTCGTCTCCGACCAGACGGGTGTGACCGCAGAAACCCTGGGTCATTCGTTGCTCACCCAGTTCGACGGCTTCGAATTTAGGCCGGTGACTGTGCCATTTGTGGATAGCATTGACAAGATAGAGCAGCTCGCGGAGCGCATTGACGCAGCTGTCGAGGAAAGTGGCCTGCGTCCGCTCGTCTTCACGAGCCTGGTCGACGAGAAACTGCGTGCGAGGCTGCTTGCCTGCAATGCGCTCATATTGGACTTCTTCGAGGCGTTCCTCTCGCCACTCGAGCAGGAGCTCGCTACGAAATCCTCACACGCGCTCGGTTCGCCGCACCGCATGGCAGACGTTGCGAGCTACAACTTGCGCATTGACTCGATCAACTACGCGATGGCTGCGGATGACGGGCATAGTCCACAGCACTACAGTCAGGCGGACGTGATCCTCACGGGCGTTTCCCGTTCTGGCAAGACGCCTACCTGTCTCTACTTGGCGCTACAGTACGGCATCTTCGCGGCGAATTACCCGCTTGCCGAGGAAGATCTCGAGTCGGGCCATCTTCCGGATGGGCTCATGGGCTTCAAGGAGAAGCTCTACGGATTGACGATCTCGCCCGAGCGGTTGCGCCAGATTCGCCTCGAGCGCCGCTCGCTCGGTCGTTATGCCTCAGCTCAGCAAGTCAGCTTCGAGCTGCGTTCTGCCGAGCGCCTGTTCAAGCGCTACAACATCCCGTACATCGACGCGACCCACTGCTCTGTCGAAGAGATAGCGAGCACGATCCTCAACGTTACAGGGATCGAGCGTCGCGTCCGACCGTGACGCGCATCGCGGATCAGTTGTCAAGTCTTTGTTTCTACAGGGGGCTTATGGCATGCTCGGATCATGGTCGACAGAGTTTGAGCCATGCTTGTAGACAGCCTAATCGTACCGGAATGTATCTATCGCCCGGGGAGCTTCTCCGGGCTCATGACTGTCTATGAGAGTAATTTCATCAAGCTGGCGAGGCTCGTCGCCGACCTCGACGATCTGAGCGCTGAGAGCTTGCGGATCTCCCGCAGTCCGCGAGATCTAGACCTGCACGCTGAGGTCCAACAGCGCGAGCCGTACACGACCACGCTCAAGCTCACGTACTGGTTCGAAGACGGCAGACCCGAGCTCGTGCCGGATCCGGATCTCGTCCTGCGTGTCTACCACGACGCGCGACTGGTCGAGGCGGTCGCCGGGCGCGAAGACCATCGCCATGCCAAGCTTCGCGAGATTGCGCTGCGCCATTCGTTGGAGCTCGGACGCCGTTGGCGTAACAACATCATGCTCAACAAGTGGTTGGACTATCTGCTCGAAATGGGCCACGCGTTTCCGTGATCCATCGCACAAACAACCCTTAGATCGACGGGCGAGGACAGGGCTAGGCTAGCGCCCCGATTCTTGCTCTGAATCACACTTTACATATCCTGTCAGCGCTATAGTGGCCGCCAGGTTGTGGCTCGGAGGAGCCCCGCACGGCTATGGCTGAACTCGCCACCTTGATCAAAATTCCCGGAAGGCAGTCCGAGCCGACGGACGAGGAGCTACAAAAGCTCTTCTCGAATCGCGCGACGGTCAAGCGGGAACTATCGGCATTGCGCCGGGAGCGCCATGAGCTGCTCGACAAGCTCAAGGAGCAGGAGGGTGCCATCATTCGCATCCGCGAGGAGCTCGAGAGCCTCGAGCGCTTGCTTGCCAACCCGCTCGCAGCCGCCAATGCCATGGTCTATTTCCAGCTTCGGCATCTCTGGCGTGTGGGTGCGCAGCGTGTCGAGCAATTCTCCAAGGAGTTGCGCGCGCAGCGTGAGCGCAAAGAGCGCGCAAAACTCCAGGAAGCCGCACTCCAGAAGCGTAAGCTTCGCCTCGACATTCTGAACGATAAGCTGCAGAGCCTGTTGATAAAGGACCGCAATATCGCGCATGAGCTCGAGACGCATCAGCAGCGACTCGATGCGATGAGCGGCGTTGGCCGGCTTCTCAAAGGGCGGACGGAAAAACGTCGCTTAACGGGATTGAACAACGGTCGAGAGGCATTGCAGCTGCGAATCGACGAGGTCAAGGATACCCAACAGAAGATTAACGCCGAGTCGCTGCCGGACATTTCGGGTTTATCGCTCGATAGCCGCCGGCTCATCAATCTCGCCGTGTTGGCGCTCGCGCAGGAGCTCGTGCTTCACTTCGCCGAGCACAACCTCGTGAACTTTGCGAAATCAGCCACCGAGAAACCGGTCGCGGACATGAAATTCGGCGATCGGCGCGATTGTGACCGGCTCGTCGAGCGGATTCGTGGACGCATTGGTGAGCTAGACGATCAGAAAGTGATGGCTGATGCCGTCAAGCTCAGAACAGATCACCTGCTGGCCGAAGTCAGTTACGCTGACGAAAAGACCTCTGTGCCTCTCAGCGAGGCATTTGCGGGGATACCGCCTGAGGTGCCCAGTGTGGCTAGCGACGGCGTAAAACGGCAACGGGCGAGCGACGCACCGCTGCGCGTCAACGTGCTTGCCGACGACTACTGGGATGTCCTGAAAGTCCTGCTCTAAGCTTCTCGTATCGATGGGGTCAGAGCAAATTCGAATTTACTCTGACCCCGCCGAGTTACTGCAGCGATACGATATCGGGACTGGCTGTCGCGGCCGGCGGAAAGGGCGCATCCAGCGCGGCCATGTCGGCAACGACGCCCGAGGCCTGCTCCAAAAGGATGTCTGGCGCCTCCGTAGAATCGAGATCCTCGATCGTCGCAAGCGGCTCTAGACCCAGCGCCGCGCGGCGCTCGTTCTCGCGCTTTAGCTGCTCCTGCTGCAACGCCTCGCGCTCCGTTTGACGGACCGTGAGATTCAAGGAGACGGTCTCGCGGTTTCGCAATGCACCGACCGCCTGGATGTCGTCTAGTAGATAGTTGAGGTCGGGGTCGTCGACGGCGCGCTCTTGGTAACGCGCTTCGAGCAGGCTGATGGATTGGTCCAGTGAACTTTCGGCGTCGAAGCCACTCGCCTCGCTGATCTGATCCCAGGGCAGTGCCGTATCGCGGGTGCTTTCACCGACGGTTTCAATATCGACGAGGGACGGCAGCTCGATATCCGGCTCGACACCACGATGCTGCGTGCTGCCACCCGTAACGCGATAGTACTTACCGATCGTCAGCGTGAGCTGTCCATAGCCCGGCGCTCGCATGAAGCGGTCGAGATTGAAGAGGTTCTGCACCGAGCCTTTGCCGAAAGTACGTTGGCCGATGACAATGCCGCGTTCGTAGTCCTGAATTGCGGCAGCGAATATCTCCGAGGCGCTTGCGCTGTAGCGGTCTACGAGCACGGCGAGCGGGCCACCGTATACTGAGCCCGGACTCGGGTCGTCGAGCACCTCTGTGTTGCCGCGCGTCTCGCGCAGTTGCACGACAGGGCCGCGTTCCAGGAACAGGCCGCTGAGCTCTCGCGCTTCTGAGAGGTGACCGCCGCCGTTTTGACGAAGGTCCATAATCAGACCGTCAATGCCTTCAGCTTCGAGTTCATTGACGAGCCGGGCGACGTCGCGCGTTGTGCTCGTGTAATCCTCGTCGCCGCGGCTGCGTGCGGCATAGTCTTGATAAAAGCTCGGCACGCGAATCACACCGATCCGGTAGGTTCGGTCGTCGCGTGGAACTTCGATGAGATTGCTTTTTGCGGCTTGCTCCTCGAGCTTAACCTTGTCGCGCACGAGCGCAATGATCTTCTCGGGCGTGCCCGGCACTGAACCGGCAGTGAGAACCTGTAGTCGCACGACGGTTCCGCCTGGACCACGAATGAGCTGTACGACGTCATCGAGGCGCCAGCCGATCACGTCGTCGAGCTCGCCCGAGACGCCCTGGCCGACGGCCGTGATCCGGTCACCAGGTTTGAGTTGCCCGTCTACGTGCGCCGGCCCACCGGGTATGATGTTCATGACGTTGACGTAGTCGTCCTCGAGCTGCAGTGACGCGCCGATGCCGTCGTAGGAGAGGCTCATCTGGATCCGATACTCCTCGCTGTTACGCGGCGACAGGTAGCTTGAATGCGGGTCCATGGTGTGCGCCATCGCGTTCATAAACGTCTCGAACACATCGTCCGCGGTCAGCTGGCCGACACGCCTGAGCACACGCTCATATCGCCCTCTGAGAATCTCGGTGCTCTCTTCCCAGTTCTTGCCCGTGAGGACGAGGCTCAGGCCGTCGTTCTTGACGCGCTTGCGCCAGATGTCATGCATCTCGGCCTCGGAGTTCGGCCACGGCAGTTCGCTGCGGTCGAAACGGAATTCTTCATCCAGCGTGAAGTCAGGCTCCTGGTCGAGCAGGGTGAGCGCATAGTCGATCCGTTCCTGCGTACGTGTACGAAACAGATTGAAGATCTCGAATATGGGCTCGAGCTCACCGTTGCGCGCGCGCTCGTCGAGCTCGTAGCGGTACCGACCGAAGCCGGAGATATCGCTGTTGAGGAAATACAGACGGTTGCCATCGAGCGTGTCGAGGTAACGATCGAGGATGGCTGACGAAAACGAATTGTCGATCCGCGGCCGCGAGTAGTGCAGCTCCTCGATGATTCGCGTGACGTTCTGGCTGATCTCAGAGTGCTTGTCGCCGATGGTGAGGTCGGCGATTGATTCGGTTGCGGCGCTTGCTGCGTAAGCCAGCACCAGGGTCAATACAGACCCGAAACACCATCGGATTGATTGCCTCACGGTCTCTCCTTAGGTCGTGTTACCGCCCGCGCGGCCGCGCCAGGTGGCGAGCCCCTAGTTTCCGGCGCAAATGCTAGCGAATCAAGGGGTTTATGACCAAAATTCCAACGCGGTCACGCTGAAGCGTGCCGCTCTGGGCAGTATCCGGGCTGTTCGATCCCGGCCACGGGCCCGCGATGTCGGACGTCCCGGGCCGTTTGCGGCTGGACCTCGGGCCTGGCAAGCGGGCCTGGACCGGCGCGAGGACGGCTCTGAGTCGGTCTCAGAGGGATTTCTTGGAAGGGGCTCGGAAATGGCCAACGGCGCATGCGCGCGGGCCGCTGGCGTCGTGGCGCGGCTTGTTGGGTGTCGGCTAGCTGCTGCGGCGTTTGTTGATGCGCTCCCAGGAGCCGCTGCGGTTGAATGTGCCGGTGTTGTACGGATCAAAGCCCGCGTCTGGGGGCGTCACGATATCGAGATCCGGATTGTCTAGGGAATCGATGGCGGGTGGCTTCGAGCTCGGGAAAGCTGGATTTCGGGAATAGGCTGTCTCGTTGCGCGAGCCACGCTGTGCCGGGCGGCGGGCTTGTCGACCCCCACCAAACAAGCGTTTGAACAGGCTGAGCATAATCCTTCGCACCTTGAGTTGATTCAGCCCCGCCGGCGTATTCGGCCCGCCGCGGGATCTTGATACATCATAATGCGTAGATAGCGTGCGGTTTATGTGATTTCTCGCGAATCTGTGACTGGCGTCACAGTACGGCCGCGACGCCGCGCTTTGAAGGCCAGCCGGACCAGCTGAATCGTTGCGTACGGGCTCAGGACGAGCAGCCAAGCGCCGAGTTCGAGCGAGAAAAAATCGGACCAGATGCTCGTGAGCAGACCCCAGAGCCCGGCCTCCGACTCGTAGTCGCCAACAATGCGTTGTCCAACCCAGTAGACGGCGAGCGGCAGGAGCAGCAAACCACCGCCGATAAGGCTCGACGCCAGTACGAGCTCTTTCTTTAGCGTTCTCGGCAGGTGCACTGTAGCTAACTCAGGCTAACCGTTGCCGCCGGCTTGATAGCGAAATTGCGTGTCGCCGACTGTGATGAGGTCGTTCGCCTCGA
Organism: Gammaproteobacteria bacterium; assembly: GCA_029864465.1. Classification (GTDB taxonomy): domain Bacteria; phylum Pseudomonadota; class Gammaproteobacteria; order Steroidobacterales; family Rariloculaceae; genus JAHEEM01. The sequence continues at coordinate 25,073 of JAOTTJ010000005.1, forward strand.
GATCTTGGCGCTCCACCTTCACGGCGTTGACGAATACGCCGTTCCGACTACCGAGATCTTCGATGAAGCAGCCAGTGTCTGTCGTCGTAATCCTCGCGTGCTCTCGGCTGACGTAGTGCGTCCCGATCTGGATGTCGCAGGTCGTGCCGCGGCCGATCGTTAGGGTCGTCTTATCGAGCGGATAGTCGGTGGGTGCTTCTGTGGTCAGGCAGACGAGCTTTGCCGGTTCGCGCGACGGTACCGTATCGAGCGGCTCGCGCTCGGTCTGCATCTGGTTTTCGAGGCTCCTGATGGCTGCTTCGAGCTCGGCAAGCCGGCTTAACGTCCCGGCGTCCTCGCCCTGACTCGCCTGTAGAATCACGGTCTGCGCAAGCTCGCGCCTGAGCTGCGCCGCGCGGTCCGCATCCGCAATTGGCTCGGGTTCCGACGTCTGGGGTGCCTCTGGGCGTTCGTCGACCGGCTTCCTGCGTTTGAGGGTTTCCAGCGCTTCGCCCAACTTCTCCCGCGCGGCGCGCGCACTGGCCGCCTCGGTTGCGGCGAAACTCTCGGCCTCGAGCTGGCGCTCGAGGCGCTGAGCAACCTCGATTTCGAGCTCTCGATTACGGATCGACTGCGCTGCGAGCTTCTCCGCCTGATCGTGCCAGACCGCGTTGCGGTTCTCGATGTGCTGAGAGAGGGCGGCGACTTCGTCGCGCAGCCTAGTTACGGTCGCGTCGTCGCCAACTTGCTTCGCGTCCTCTCGTGCGATCGCATGCTCAGTCTCGATCTCCTTGATCTTCTGCTCGAGCCCTTTGATCTGTTGCTCGAGGTCGTTCGAGCTGCGCTCGAGTCCGGCGGCTCGGTCGCGTTCGGACTCCAGCGCCGACGTGAGTTCGGTGATCGTGGTCTTGTGTGCCCGCAATTCCTCGGAATTGTGCTCGAGTGCCGTGCGTTGCTCGGCGATGGCCGCTTCCCGATCGGCGAGCTCGGCACGCAACCGGGAAAGTTCCGTATCTCGCTCCGACAGCGTCGCTTCGGTATCGCTCCAACGCGCTTGCAGACGCGCGAGCTCCGTTTCGAGCGTCGAGAGTCGCTCGTTGCGGGCGTCGAGATCTTTCTGCAAGCCTGCAGCCGCTGACTTTTCCGCGCCAGCGGATTGGCCCGCCTCGTCTCGCGGGTTCTGAAATCGCCCGGTGTCCTCTGCAGCGTCGGAGGGCTCATGCATCGATTCCGTGTGCTCGGCAGCCTCCCCGAGGATGACATCGGTCAGAATCGGCAGCTCATCCGTCGGATCGTTGTCCTGGAGTTCTTCGTCGGATGGATATGTCGACATAACAATAATTTACAGAGGAAATTTAAAGCTGTTGCAAGCTTGCCGTCGGGCTGATCCTGGTAGTTCGGGCGATATGTTAGAGCATGTGGCGGGCGATCTCGACGGTTCTCGTCACGTTCGTAATGGCAGAGTGGGTCAGTAGGCAGGCACGGTTCTGGATTTCGCCCAATCGCGAAGCGCAGTAACCGGCTCGGCCATGACGACCGAAAGCGGCCGAGTGCGGCTGAACTCTGCCAGCAGATGCTCGTCCTGCAATGGCTGTCCCATCGCGTGAGCGGTGTATAACGCGGAGACGACCCCTTGCTCGATCTCGGCGCCGGAGAACCCCTCGGTTGCAGTGACGAGCCGAGGCAGAGCGAAATGGGCGGCATCGATGCCGCGCGCACGCATGTGGATGCCAAGGATGTCCGCCCGCACGACCGGCTGCGGCAGATCGACGAAGAAGATCTCGTCGAAGCGTCCTTTGCGCACGAGTTCCGGTGGGAGCTCCGTGATGTCGTTCGACGTAGCGACGAGAAACACCTCCGATTGACGTTCGGCCATCCAGGTCAGGAACGTGCCGAGCACGCGCCGCGACGTGCCGGATTCGTCCTGTCCCGTCGCGATCCCTTTCTCGATCTCGTCGACCCATAGCACGCAAGGGCTCATGACGTCGGCGGTCTGCAGTGACGTGCGCAAATTCTTCTCGGTTTCGCCGTGGTACTTGTTGTAGAGCGCGCCGAAATCGAGCCGCAGCAGCGGCACGCCAAATAGCCCCGCCGCAGCCTTTGCGGCAAGGCTCTTGCCGCAACCCTGGACGCCGACGAGCAGAATGCCCCGCGGCGGGTCTAGCGTCGGCGGCTTGTCGCCAGCGAACGCCGTCTTGCGGCGGTTGAGCCAGACTTTGAGACTGTTGAAACCCGCCACATCGGCGAATGCGGCGGTCTCGTACTCGAAGCTCAGAATGCCGTCCTGGCTTAACAACTGATACTTCGCTTGCATGATGTCAGGGATATCGTCGTCTGAGATCGCACCGTCTTGATGGATCGCGTTACGGGCGAGACGTCGAGTATCGGCCAGCGTGAGGCCCTTTAGGTTCTTGACGAGCAGGTCCAGCGCCTTCGGGTCGACGCGGACCGCTGCTCCGGCGTGTTCAGCTCGGTATTCGGTAATGAGTTCCTCGATGGCCGCACGTGTTCGCTCAGGTGTCGGCGTGCGCAGCTCGAAGCGTGCCTCGAAACCCTTGAGCTCCGGCGGCAGCTGAATCTCGTGGCTGATCAACAGTAACGAGATACCTTTTTCCGCCGCCGTGATCGCAATGTCCTTGAGCATCCGGACGTTGACGGGGTCAGCCAGGAAGGGATGAAAGTCGAGCAGCGCATAGATCCCGGGACCGTTGACGGCACGAATATGACCTAACACGTCTTCCGGGGCCGCGTTGTGGCGCTGCGGCTCGAGGTCCAGGTCGAGCCGCTGAAGACCGTCGGTGATCGACCAGCGAAACAACGGCCGATACCCGCGTGCACCGGCCGCAGCGGCGATCTCGACGAGCACGGCGAGGATCCGGCTCTCGTCGGTTGTCTCGATTACGACAATCGGCGGGCCGGCTTTGAGAACGACTTCGAGATCGTGACGGTTATTCATGGCTCAGCGAGGTGGCCGCGTCGCTGGAAAGGCACGGGCGCGATTTCGCCCCGCAGTGTGCGCGGCGAGCGCCTGAGATTCAATGCTACAGGTCGCGTTCTCGGGGATAGACGCACCGGCGCGCGGTCGCACCCTGCGCCCGGATGGCGTTGCGTGCTAGCCCAGCTCGGGGCCGGCGCCGTAGCCGTATGGCGACGTCAGGAATTCTCTGAGCTGATCTGTGAGGCCACGACACGCTTGCGCCTGGGGTCGAGCGATCAGCGGTATCGGGATGATGATCGCAGGCATTACCGAGCGTCCACGGAAGTCCGCGTAAATCGTGCCAGCCGATTCGAGTTGCTCGATATCCCAGACGGTCGCATCGTAACGCGCGTCGTCCTCCCACCATGCCAGACCCATGCAGCCCGCACCGCCGACACCGGCTGCGCAGCTGATGCCGCCGCCGCTCGAGGTGCGCTCTGTCGAGCCATCGAGCCAGACGAGGAAACGCACGCCTGTGTCGCGTACGCGGTCCATGACCCCGGGCTTTTCGAGCAGTTCGGAAAGCTCCTCAGTGCTCAACGGCGCCATCGAGGGCTCGAACCATGGATAGAGGGTGTCTTCGAACGCCTGTGTGGGATGGACCTCGATGGCGTCCCTACCTCGGCCGAGCGATTCGCTGATGCATTCGACGAAGCCTTCCTCAGCCTCATGCGTCGCGTGATGCTTACGGGCGAGAACGACGACCTGGTCACCCTCGTTGATGACGACGTTCGTCTGCTTGTAGGGTTCCATGCGGGCTGTGACGCCACAGGCGCTCAAGCAGGCAATGCAGATCAAAGAGAAGCTGACGCGCTGGAGGGTTCTCGTGTTAGTCATCGTTCGTCCCTGTGGTCGAATCCTCGTTGACAAGGCCCGTGTCCTCGGTGGGGATCAGAAAACTGCTATCGGCCACCTGCACCTGATTCTGCCGTTCCCGAAGCCAGTATTCCACCTCGGGCTGTGACGGAAACTGCGTCGCAATCGCCGCGCCGACCTCTCGCAGGGCAACGACGGCAGCCTCGTTGAGTGAGCCTTCGCGGTCTCTCATGATTTCGGATTTTCCATAACCGCTGACCGGCCAGTCTACGATGAGGTCGCCGTCTGGCTCGTACAACTTGAGCCGGTACTGCATCCAGACCTCGGCGAAATTGTCGCGACCGCGGACCGGGACCTCGAACTCGAATCTTTCGAGCTCCGGCTTGATGACGCCGTCGTGCTCGGACTGACTGTCCGCAGTTGGAATTGCATCTACGGGCACTGTCATGAACAGCGTGCCGAGCAGCTGTTCGAGCATTACCCGATTTGCCGCGCCGAGCCTGATCGTCCAGGTGATCTGTTCCGGGATATCCTCGTGGTGCTCGTATTCGGTCAGCGTCTCGTCGAGCACGATGCCGACAGTCAGAGGTAACTGCTCGATGAGCGGTCTCGGGAACTCGGCGTCGACCTCGACTTGGGAGGCACAGCCGCCCAGGCAGAACAGCCCGAGAACAGCGACCGTGCTCCGGGCCGATATCTTGGGTCTGTAGCTCCTTATCCTAAGCATCATTGAGACCAGCGGCCTGAATCTCGTAGACCAGCACTACGCCGGTTGGTTCCTCCGCGTCGATCCCACCATACCACGGAATTGCGGGGTGGGGTGCCCCGACGACGTCCGATTTTCGCGACACCGACGGCACGCCACGTAAGCGTCTAGAATGTTAGTTCGTTCGTTTGTCTCGGATGGTTTCAATGGGCGGCTATCGCGCGCCTCTTAGGGAAATTCAGTTCTGGCTGGGGTTGCAGACGCGCTCCGGCGGCGCACCGCTGAACGACGGTGCCGTGCTCTCCGACGCTGACGTCAGCGCCGTGCTGGAGGAGGCTGCTCGCATGGCCGAGGAGTTACTGGACCCGCTCTATCGGCTCGCCGATGAGCAGGGCGCAGCGCTCGTGGACGGCCGGGTCCGGTTGCCGCCGCAGATCAAGGCTGCGTATTCACAGTTCATCGAGGCCGGTTGGGTCGGCTTGCCGGCGGATCCAGAATATGGCGGCCAGGGTCTGGGGCACGTGCTGGCGACGGCCGTCAACGAGATCTGGAAATCAGCGAACCTAGCGTTCTCGCTCTGCCCGATGCTGACACAGGGGGCCATCGAGGCCGTGCACAGGCACGGTAGCGACAATCTTCGCCGGCGTTTCTTGCCGAAGATGATCAGCGGCGCCTGGACCGGCACGATGAATTTGACCGAGTCGCATGCCGGCTCAGACCTCGGCGCCCTGCGCACAACGGCCGTGCGCGAGGGCGATCATTACAGGCTCAAGGGTCGCAAGATCTTCATCACCTGGGGCGACCACGATCTCGCCGAAAACATCATTCATCTCGTGCTGGCGCGCGTACCGGATTCGCCGCCGGGTGTACATGGGATATCGATGTTCGTCGTACCGAAGATACTCGTCGCTGAGGACGGCTCACTCGGGGAGAACAACGAGATTACGACTGCGTCAGTCGAGGCAAAGCTAGGAATTCACGGGAGCCCGACTTGCGTCCTGAATTACGGCGACGACAAGGGCGCAATCGCATACCTCGTCGGTGAAGAGAACCGGGGCTTGAGCTATATGTTCACGATGATGAACTCGGCACGGCTCGCCGTCGGCGTCGAGGGGCTCGCTATGGCCGAGCGCGCCTACCAGCAGGCGCTTGCCTATTCGTTCGAGCGTGTGCAAGGCAGCCGGCCCTGGGCCGACGAGCCGGTCGCGATCTTCGAGCATCCCGACGTGCGCCGCATGCTCATGTTCATGCGGGCGGGCACGGATGCGATGCGTGCCCTGAGCTATGCTGCGGCCGCGGATCTCGACGCGGGGGCGGCAGGCTCGATAAACGCACCCAAAGCGCTGGATCGTATCTCTGTGCTCACGCCAATCGTCAAGGGCTGGTGCACCGAACTGGGTCAGGAGCTCGTGTCGATCGGGCTTCAAGTGCACGGCGGCGCCGGCTATATCGAGGAGACCGGGGCGGCGCAGATTTTTCGCGACGTGCGCATCACGACGATTTACGAAGGCACGACTGGCATCCAAGCCAACGATTTAATCGGGCGCAAGCTGATCAGCGACGGTGGCACGGCTGTCAACGCCCTCCTGGACGACGTCGAGCGCTGTCTCGCAGCGCTCGATTCCACGCCCGACCGCCTGGTGGCGACCCGCGTTGCGCTGCGTCGAGGCCTCGAGGCCGCCCGGGACGTTGTGGCGGCCGTGCTCGAGGGTCATGAGGCCGATCCGAACCTCGCGGGGGCTACAGCCGTTAACTTCCTCATGCTCATGGGTACATTGCTCGGTGGCTGGCAGCTTGCTCTGGGGGCAGGCTTTGCGACTATGCAATTGGACGCCGGTGATGCGGGTCGGCCATTCCTCGAGGGCAAGCTCGTGACGTCGGAATTTTTCGCCGAGCATTTCATGCCACGGATCGAGGCGTATCGTGCCAGTGCAATCGCTGGAAGCCGAACAGTCATGGGCCTGACACGTGAGCAGCTCGAGCGTTCGTGACGAGCCACGTGCGTCTCGGTCCGATGCGCCGCGTAGACCCGATCGATACCCACCATCGACGAGATGCACATCGATGCAGTGTTACGTTAGTTGCCGCTGCCAATCGGGCCGTCTAGACTCTTGCGCACTTCTATGATGGCGTCTGTCGAGAATCCCGCGGGCTCGTCAGTTGAGCATGAAGATCAAGCCTTATCCGAGGAACCCGTTTCTTGACTCGCTCTAGTGCAACGATCGCCGGCATCGTCTTATTGGCCGTCGCAGGGACGGGCGCCTTCGTCATTTCTCGCGGTACCGGTGGTGACGGTCGCATGCTCGAACGCGGTGAAGCGCTTGCAGCGACGTATTGCGGCAGTTGCCATATTCAGCCGCAGCCGGACATTCTGCCGAAGCGCAGTTGGGAAGCAGCGCTGGGTTACATGGGGTACTGGCTCGGCATGCAGGACCTGAGCTTTCTCGCTGAGCACCCGGAATTTGCGCAGCAGAACGTTGCATCGCGCCACGAGGTGCTGCTTCGGGAGAACGTGTTTCCGAACGCGCCGTTGCTGACGGTTGCGGATTGGGAAGCGCTGCGCGGCTACTACGTGGCCGCCGCACCCGAGGCGGCGCTCGCGCAGACGGGTAAGCCGACGCTCGACTGGGAGCTGGCGCGCTTCGATGTGTTCAGAACGAGCTACCAACCGAGCCCGGTGGCGGTTACGACGCTCGTGCATATTCGGGAGAGCGGCCAGGAGGTCTATCTCGGCGACAGCGTTGCACGAACGCTGACCGTGCTCGGCAGCGATGGGCGTATCAAGGCCGGACCGCGGCAGTTTCGACCGGATATCACGCCGGTCGATCTGGAGTTCGTCGGCAGTACGGGGTATTTGGGCTCGATTGGCGATCTCATGTCGACGCGACCGCCCGAGGAGCGTCTCGCGCACATCTCCGCGATCGAGCTCGTCGACGACAGCATCACGAACGGGGCTTCCCGCGTCGTGCTCGATCGGCTCTATCGAATGGCCGATATGAAACCAGCAGACCTCAACGGCGACGGCGTGCTCGATTTTATCGTCTGCGGGTTCGGCGCAATCGCCGGTAATGTCTCCTTGCACGCATCCCAACCTGATGGCAGTTACACCGAGTCAGTGCTGCTGAACCTGCCCGGTGCCGTCAAGGCCGAGGTCCACGACTTCAATGATGATGGCTTGCTCGACATCATGCTGCTCGTTTCCGACGCCCGCGAAGGGCTGCACGTTCTCGAGAATCTCGGTGATGGCAATTTCGCTCAGAATACGGTTTTCGAAGCCCATCCGGCCTACGGCCATACGTATTTCGAGCTGCACGATTTCAATAGTGACGGGCGTATGGATGTGCTCGCCGTCAATGGCGACAATGTAGATTCCGATCCGTACAACACCCGTAAGAGGTACCACGGCGTGCGAATCTATCTGAATCGCGGC
>JAOTTJ010000118.1 GCA_029864465.1 Gammaproteobacteria bacterium
GACGATCTCCTGCGGAGCGTCGGGACGAGCCGCGACGAGCCCGCTGAGCTCGTAGGTCCGGTCGTTGCTGAGCGTGAAGCTGCCCTCGACTTCGACGGGGCCACCCTGATCTTCGAACGTACCGCGAAGATCAGGCGTGCCCGAATCGATCAGCTGCACAACGTAGTTACCGAGCGGGATCAAGTCGCTCGGGCCGCTCGGCATCAGCAACGGCGTCTGCAGATCCGCAATGCGTATCTGACCGATCGCGCGCACAGGCCAGCCCTGCGCGAGCTCGAGCTCGGCGAATTGAGCGCTGATGAGTCCCTGCACGTCACCGACTGGGACAACTTGACCGATCGTTGCGAGGCTAGTCGTCGCCTGCATGTCAAAGATCTGGGTCGAGCCGAGGCCCGCAGAAATCTCGGCATTGACGAAACCGTCCGGCTGGCGTGCCTGCACCTGTGCACGCAAGCGGCCCGTCAGTAGCGACCAAGGGCTTATCGACCACTCTAGATCATAGACACCGAATCCGGTGATCGATGCCAAGGCCGCGCGGCCGCGCCAAACACTGCCTTGGATACCGGCGAGATTCAGCTCTGGCGGTGCGAACCAGCGATACGCGGTGCCTGCCGGAAACAAAGCGAGTACGGCGGCCACGTAAACGCCGGCAGCGAGCCCCAGCCACGCAGTGTTAAATCGCATCTTTCAGGAACGTCTGAGTACGAACGTGGCGTTGACGATGCCGGCCTGTCTCCCGCCATCGATCGTCGCCGTCTCGACCGCGACCGCGTAGCTACCCTGAAGTGTGCCGAGCCAGGCAACGAGTCCGTCGAACGATGCGTCCTGAAACGTTACGCGAATGCCGTCTGCACCGTCGGGCTGATTGCGCACGAGTGTGCCGTCCAGGCCGTAGCTGCGGTGGGTTTGGTCAACGAGCAGCACGAGTGACTGGCGCGTCGAGGCATCGACCAGCTGGCCGGCAGGCGCGGCAACTGCGCGTGCGCGTTGTAGAGTTGCGAGCAGGCGTTGCTTCGTCGCAACCGCATCGCTGAGCTCCACATTGCGTGTGGTCATCGGGTTCCAGACAAGGCCCCAGCCTATGATGATCGCGGCAATCGTGGCGCCGCCAATCAACAACAAGCGCTCCCGTGGCTCGAGATCCGCGAACCATCGCTTCATGGATTGAGCTCCGCTATCTGCAGACGTCCTTCGACACCTTCGTCGCCAGGTGTCGCTGATTGGATGTTCGCCTGAAAGCGTCCTTCTCCGCCGAGTCCTTGTGCGAGTGCATCCAGCGCCTGAACGTCAGGCGCGATGACACGGAGATTCGTGACGCCGTCTCTGAAGCTCATCGCGCGCAGTAGTGTCTGATCATCGCGCGCCGTAGCGACCGCCTGAAGCGTATCGAGAAACGAGCTGTCGCCAGCCGAGTCAGGATTGCTGCCCGTCGTTGCCAGGCGATCTCGTATCTCCGTTTCGCAGGCAGACAAGCGGTTCGTCGCAAACGCAGCCTGGCAGTTCGACTCGAGTAGTGCAGTCAGGGCATCGTCTTCGCGGCTTAGCGAAAGGTAGAGGCCTACCTGCACGAGCGCTAGAGCGACGAACAGCGCGCCGACGAGGACCGCGGGCATACGCCACGCCCGTAACAGTTCATTCCAGTCCGATTTGGTGCGATACGGTCCCTGTAATAGGTTGCTGCCTGGCTCCGTTATGAATGTGGCTGCCAGGCGCGGCAATAATCCGTCGGCCAAGACATTGACGTCCACAGTCGCGGCTTCGTCACGTATGCGTTCGAGCCCATCTTCGTGACTCGCGTAGCCGGCATCGTCGGCATAGATTACGAGGTTGTTGAGATAAGCGCTCGGGTCGGCTTCAGTTCGAAGTATGTCGATCACGTCTTCGAGGCGCAGATCGACGAAGACGAATGGGTCGCGCTCGGGTAGCCGGCCGTAGATTTTATCGCCTTCGAGTAGCAGCGTGAGGTTACCGGGTGTTTCCGGTACGCCTTGCACGTCCACAAAGACCCCATCGGCTTGCAGGCCTGCCTCTGCGCATTGCTCGAGCCACGTTTCGACGCGCTCACGTGCGACGACCGCAACGGGAATCGATCCGTCTGCGCGCCGCGTACCGGCCGCGAATAGCAAGGTATCGACGTCGGCGGCAACTGTCTCTTCGAGCGTGTATGGCAGCATCTGCTCGATTCTCGATTGCCGCTTGACGGGTAGTTGGACACTCGTCGTTAGTGCATCGAGCCCCGGCACGAGCAGCAGCACGTTGCGATTGCCGGCTTGGGTAGCAGCGGCCGTGAGCGGGCCGGTCATCGTTTGGCTGAGCCTGTGGCCCCGGTCGCTGAGCACAACCCAGGACACGTGCGTCGGGTCCTCGGCTAGTCGAACGACGAGGTATTCAGACACAGCTATTGGGCTCCCAGGCTTCTGAAAATTGCGCGAACGAGACCGCTGTTGTCGCGCTCGAGCAGAGAGTACATGGTGAACTGATGGGTGCCAAGTACGATGGATCCCGTCAGCAGAAAGTAGCGGCTAACGCCGTCGATGCGGCCGAGCACGTCCGCTTCGACGAGGCCCTCGAAGGTCTGATCGATGTTGGTGAAATCAGCGGTGCCACGTTCCTGGGCGAGCCCGTCGGCGACCGCGAGGTCGATATCGTCCGACAAAGACGCGAGAAGAAATACGCTGGCTGTGTTTACGTTCAGAGGCGTCCCGGGCGGAAGTGCCGTCACGTAAGGTGAGACAGCGCGAAATAAGTCGCGGTCAAAGCCTGCGTTCGCCATGAGCTCGCTCGAGCTCGATATGATCGCATTCGGCGTGCGATAGGGCGGATCAACGCCAGAATAGGTCGCGTCTTCGCCGCCGCCGGGGAAGCTCATCTCCGTGTCGGCGTCAAGCCAATCAATGACAACGCCGGCCAGCGTTGGATCGAGCTGAAGGCTCTCGAGCAGGCGCTCGAACTGTCTACGCGCGAGCGGATCTTCGACTCCTTGGGGTGAGATCAGATTATTCAGATTGAATCGGCCTTGCAGATCTTCGATGCGCCCGCTGATTAGACCTCCGTCTACCGGCATCGGCGCGAGCTCGACCGCCCAGATCTCTCCGAGATGATCGGTCTGCGAATCGATTTGATCCTGGCGCAAGATATCGCCCGCCCACGCTTCAGCGCCCTGCAGATAGAGCAGGCCCTGGTCGGCAGCTAGCGCGGCAGCCGTGCGGCGTTGATCGAGGCTGGCCTTCCACATGAGATTGACCGCGATCATCGTGCCGAGCGCAACGACAAGCATCGCTGTGAGCACAGCAACGCCTCGTTGGTCGTTGCGCAAGCGCCTCATCCGCCGGTCTCCACGTAGCGCCACACTCGACCGAAGTCATCGAGCTCGAGGCCGAAGTCGATGACGCGTGGTCTCATGACGAGCGTATCCGGACCGGCCATGCCGGTAGGTGGCCACTCGAGATGCCACGTGCCGCTTTGATCCATGAAGCGCAGCTCGACGTTCGCTACGTCTTCCAGAAGCTCGGTTCGTACAGGTACCGTTCCCGGCGCGCGATCCATGACGGGCCAATGGAAGCGCACGAGCAAGCCATCCTCCCAGGCGTAGGCGACTCTGAGCACCGTTCCGCGCGGAAACCCGGCCGGGTTTGCCCAGCCGCCGCGGCTGATCTCCATTGGGAATTGAGCGCTCGGATTTGCCAATACGCTCGGTAGCCAGGTTTCACCGAGTTCGTCGCGCGTCGGTCGTGGATGAATCTGCGCGAGATCTTGCGCGATGATCCGCATCGCGAACTGAATTTCGCGCCAGCGATCAGCTCGATCCTGGGCGATCGTCTGCTGGCGAATGACTTCACTGAGGCCGCCGAGTGCCATGATGCCGATAATTGCGACAATCGCCATGGCGACGAGTAGCTCGATGAGCGTGAAACCGCGCTGCGTCTTCATCCGCCCGCACCGAACTCGGTTGAGAGCCAGCGCACGGGCAGGAAACCCGGAGGAGGGGGTGGCTCGATCAGAGCCGAAAGCGTATGAATGAGTCGGTCCGGGTCCTGGGTCAGATAGACGCGCACGTCGGCTCGGCGCAGATTCTCGACCTGGGTCTCGGAGATGTCGATCGTGAGACGCCAGTCCCGCTGTGCGAACTCGACCTCGTCGTCGCTCGAGCCGAGTTCTGGCCAAGTCGTGGCGACGCTGAGCTCGGTGATCTTGTTCGACGCAATCCAACTGGCTAGCGTTTTTTCCTCGGTGACAATGGCGCTGACGACGAAGCGATTGAGTTGCGTGTGCACGGCCATCATGCCGAGCGCGACGATAGCGAGCGCGACCATGGACTCGAGCAGAGTGAATCCGCGCGAACCGTGTCTAAATCGGATCGAAGCCATCGCCAACTACGCTCGTAGCGCCATTGAACTCGGCGCTCAGGACGAATCGCCCGGCGTTGAGTTCTCGGAAGAAACCCACTTCGAATGGCGTGACCTCGCCGCTGCCGAAGACGATGACCTGTGGCTCGGGTTGCTCATTGATGTCCATCGTGTCGAAGTCCTGCGCCAGTCTAACTTCGCGATCATCGAGTTCGAGCGATAGCTGCAGCGGCTCTTCGAGTGTTCGCTCGGCGAGCAGCCGATCACCGACAGGCTCGAGCCACGTGAACGTCTGATAGTCGAAAACGTAGAAGCGATAGCCCGTTTCGCTGAAGAGCAGGCCGTAGTCGCGGCTTTCCAGGACGGCCTCCTCGGTAAGCAGATCGATGAGGCCTTGCAGCCTTGCTGCCTCGCGCTGAAGTACGCGGTCGCTGCCGAGCGTTCCTAGCGACAGTACGGCCACGCCGGCAAATACAGCAATAATCGTGGCGACGACGAGCAGCTCCAATAAAGAAAAGCCGCCGCAGCAACCGTCTGGAAAGACGCGCGGCCTAGTCGAGGTTCCAGCTGCCGATATCGGCATTGATCCCTTCACCGCCTTCCTGCCCGTCGGCGCCGAACGTGTAGATTTCATAGTCGCCCTGCCGGCCGGGGGACGCGTATTCATAGTCGTTATTCCAGGGATCGGACGGCACGCTGCGCAGGTACTGCTTCCAGTTCGGTGCGCTCGCCTCGCCGGGATTCGTAACAAGCGCTTGTAGGCCTTCATCCGAGCTCGGATAACGGAAGTTGTCGAGCCTGTACAGGTTCAATGCGTTGTCGATCGTACGAATGTCCGCACGGGCCCGAGTCACTGCGGCCCGATCGATATTACCGATGAGGTTCGGTGCAACGATTGCCGCGAGCAGGCCGATAATGACCACAACGACCATGATTTCGATGAGCGTGAAGCCGCGCTCGCGCCGGCTTGCTACGCGCTGAGTTGACGACATGCTATATACCACCGCGATGGAATCGAAATATGCGCCGAAGATAGCACAAACAATCGGTTACAGCCGTGAAATAGATCCGCACCAGCGTCGGGTGGCGCGAGGGTTCCGGTATACTGCCGGCTGCCGCGAAACCTAGGAACCGTCGATGGATCTCGCCGAACTTCAGCCCTGGCCGGGTATAGCAGGCCACGTCGCACTCGTCACCGGCGCATCGCGCGGTATCGGTCGCGCGATCGCAGAGGCACTCGCGAGGCAAGGTGCCACGGTCATTGGTACGGCCACGACGGAGCAGGGCGCGGCAGGGATCTCTACCTTTCTTGGTGAGCTCGGTGCCGAAGGTCGAGGGATGGTGCTCGATGTCGGCGATTCGACCTCCGTGGAGGCGTTGTACCAAGACCTCAAAGACGCCGAGCGCCTACCGGCAATCCTTGTCAATAACGCCGGCATAACCCGGGACAACCTACTGATGCGTATGTCGGTAGAGGAGTGGGACGAGGTGGTTAACACGAATCTGAGTTCTCTCTATCGTGTCTGCAAAGGAGCGCTGCGCGGCATGATGCGCGCGCGCGCTGGGCGCATCATCAATATCGCCTCGGTCGTCGGCGTCATGGGCAACGCCGGCCAGGTAAACTATGCCGCGGCGAAAGCCGGCATGATCGGGTTCGGCAAGGCACTCGCACGCGAGGTTGCCTCACGTAACGTCACGGTCAATACCATCGCGCCAGGCTTCATAGAGACCGATATGACGCGCGAGCTCAGCGACGAACAGGCCGAGGCATTGTTGCAACAGATTCCGTCCGGCCGTCTCGGTACGCCGAATGACGTCGCTGCGGCTGTTGTTTTTTTGGCCTCGGACGCAGCGGCTTACGTAACCGGCGAGACGCTCAACATCAACGGTGGCCTCGTCATGGCCTGAGCGGCCCCGTGTGTTCATAAGTAATTGTTTTGGCATCATATTTCTGCACATCGATCGGATGTGTAGATTGGTCCAGTTGATTCTCATACAATACGCGCCACGCTGACCTGGCCCGTGGCTAGGCTCGTCAATCCACCAAGGGGTACCACACGCATGAGTAGTGTCGAAGACCAAGTCAGGGCGATCATCGCAGAGCAGCTCGGCATTAAGACCGATGAAATCAAGAACGATGCTTCGTTTGTCGATGATCTGGGGGCTGACTCTCTGGACACCGTTGAGCTCGTCATGGCTTTAGAGGAAGAGTTCGAAACTGAAATTCCCGATGAGGAAGCCGAGAAGATCACGACGGTTCAGAATGCTATCGACTACGTCATGTCGAGAAAGAAGGACGCTTAGCCCTAGGCGGCTAGATGGGCCGCATTCCCCGAAACTAATCCGAAGAGGCAGGATGAGCCTGTGACAAAGCGACGAGTGGTCGTGACCGGCTTAGGCCTAATTTCGCCTATCGGCAATACGACGGCCGACAGCTGGCGAAATGCTCGCGACGGCATCAGTGGCATCTCGACGATCGACACGTTCGATACGACGGGGTTCGCGACGACGTTTGGCGGCATGATCAGAGACTTCGACGTCGGCGCGTATCTCGAGCCCAAAGAGGCGCGGCGGTCCGATCCGTTCATTCATTACGGTATCGCCTCGTGCAAGCAGGCGATTGACGATGCCGGTCTCGACGTCAAGGGCGAGGACGCGAGCCGTATTGGCGTATTCATGGGCGCGGGTATCGGCGGGCTGCATACGATCGAGACGAACTACGGTAAGTATCTGAACGGCGGCGCACGCAAGATATCGCCGTATTTCGTGCCGGGCAGCATCGTCAATATGATCTCTGGTCATATCTCGATCGAGTACGGCCTGACGGGGCCGAACCTCGCCCTCGTTACGGCTTGCGCAACCTCGACGCATTGTATCGGCCTGGCTGCGCGACTCATCCAGACGGGCGACGCGGATGTCATGCTCGCTGGTGGTGCAGAGTATGCGACGACGGTGCTCGGTATCGGTGGCTTCTGTGCCGCGCGCGCTTTATCCACGCGCAACGATGACCCCAAGAGGGCGAGCCGTCCTTGGGATCGCGATCGCGATGGTTTCGTTCTGAGCGACGGTGCCGGCTGTGTCGTGGTCGAGGATTATGACCACGCCAAGCGGCGCGGAGCCCAGATCTACGCGGAGCTAGTCGGCTTCGGCATGAGTGGAGACGCGCACCACATTACTGCGCCTGCCGACGATGGTGAGGGTGCACGTCGGTGTATGCTCGCTGCGTTGAGCGACGCCGGTGTCAATCCCGAGCAAGTCGGTTACGTCAATGCACACGGCACGTCCACGCCACTCGGCGACCGAGCCGAGTCGACGGCAGTCAAACGCGCGTTTGGCGACCACGCAAGCAAGCTCGCCGTAAGTTCGACGAAGTCGACGACCGGGCACATGCTCGGTGCCGCCGGTGCGGCTGAGGCAATATTCACTATCATGGCGCTCAAGCATCAAGTCATCCCGCCGACAATCAACCTGGAGAATCAGGATCCCGATTGTGATCTGGATTACACGGCCAATGTGGCCAGAGAAGTGAAGCTCGAGTATGCGGTCTCGAACTCGTTCGGCTTCGGTGGGACGAACGGTACGCTGCTGTTCAAGCGGCACGGGTAGTCCCGCGCACGGCCGGCGGATGTCGCCGGCAAACAACTCCACCAGAGAATACTCGAGCGGCCCGTTACCGCCAGAGATACAGGAAACTCGGCTGTATCGGCGCAAATGCGCTGCAGGCCTAGCGGCGCCGGCGCAATTCACCCTAAACTCCTCAGTGCGATGATCGCGGTCAGTGACAAATTCGACCGACGGGAAGCTGTGTGCCGCATGGCCGGACGCCCGTCCTCAGGAACCCGGTAGCTCATGCGCGCGCGTTTGATCTGGGCCTGTGCGATCGGCTTTGCGCTGCTCGCCGCGACGACGGGGGGCGGTGTGCTCTATGGATGGAGTGCGCTCAATCAGCCGCTCACGATCGCCGAAGACGGAGAGTGGCTTGAGGTCGAGCCTGGCAGCTCGCTCGGCGCGATCAGCCGCGAGCTTGCGGCCAGACAAATCGTCGAGCATCCCGGCGTGCTGCGTTACTTCGGCAGGCTGCGCGGGGATGCGACGCGGATCCACGCCGGGGAATATCGCCTGATGCCGGGGCTCACTTCGCGTGGCTTGCTCGACCAGCTCGTTGCGGGTCAG
The DNA here is from genome assembly GCA_029864465.1 of Gammaproteobacteria bacterium. Classification (GTDB taxonomy): domain Bacteria; phylum Pseudomonadota; class Gammaproteobacteria; order Steroidobacterales; family Rariloculaceae; genus JAHEEM01. The sequence continues at coordinate 8,520 of JAOTTJ010000118.1, forward strand.
GTTTACTTGCATCAGATTGCAGTCATCGAAGGCTGGCGGTTCGAGGAGTTGCGTCGCGCGCTACGCGCCCATCCGGCGGTGATCCCGTCGGCGCTGGAGTCCGACGAGGTTATGGAGGCGCTCGGTGCGCCTGGTGTTCATCCGGAAGGTCAATTCGCACCA
>JAOTTJ010000119.1 GCA_029864465.1 Gammaproteobacteria bacterium
AATAGCAGCGAATCGTGCATGAGCAGGCCCATGAGCTCGCCGTAAAACGCCCAGATGAGCAACGCCATGACAGCCGCATAGGCCAATGCGATCTGCCAGCGATAGGACCCCCAGCTCATGAGATACACCGCGACGAACACCGGCAGCGCCACGAGCTGGCCGGCCAGATACGTCAGCCCGAACATCGCGAGCACGAAACCGAGGAACACGAGACTGGACGGGAGCTCGGCCTTTCTGACAGCCGATCTCCAGGCCGGACCGAAACCGGCGGCATCCCTGATGGTGCGCGTCGAGGCCATGAAGTCCTGGATCAGAATCAGCACGACGAGCGGCAGGCCGACGGCGAGAATCGCGAGCGGGAACTGCGCCGTCGCACGCTGCTCGAATCCCTGCGCAATCCAGAACGCGCCGGCGAACACGATTGCGACCCCGGTCGTCACGGGCAGCGAGATCAGCGGGTTGATGGCCGCACCCTCGCCGGCTTCGGAATCCTCTCTCGGCTTGGGCTTGATGACACCGTAGAGCGCAAGCAGCACGGTGATGACGATGAGCAGCTCGATGATGATGACGACGGGACGGGTGTAGAACCACGCAAACTGGCCGTAAATCTGCGTGCTGAGCTGGTAGTTGTTTTCCATGAGCGCACCGAGCACGAGCGCGAGGATCAGCGGCGGGCGCGGCCAGCCGCCCTGCTTCATGAGATAACCGATCGTGCCCATCGCGAGCGCGACCCACCAGTCACCGATCGAATTTGTCGCGATCCAGGTGCCCATGAGCAACACGGTCATGACGCCCGGGACGATGAGGTGCCCGGGCAGGAAAGCGAGCTTGTAGATGTGCTGCGCGAAGAACAGCAGCAGGCCGGCCGCGATGACGTTCGCAATCGCGATCTCCCAGACCATGCTGAACGTCAGCGGCAGATCGAACGTCAGCATGTCCGGACCGGGGCGCAGCCCCTGGATCACGAGCGCCCCGAGCAAGATCGCCGTGCCGATACTGCCCGGAATACCGAACGCAACCGTCGGGATCAGCGCGCCGGCCTTGTGCGCGTTGTTCGCGGTCTCCGGCGCGATGACGCCGCGAATATCGCCTCGACCGAACTGAGATTTATCCTTGGCACTCTGCACGGCGTGGCCGTAGGCGATCCAATCGACGATCGCGGCACCGAGACCCGGCAGCATGCCGACGTAGGTGCCGATCAGGGCACTGCGAATCGTGAGCCAACGATGCACGAATACGTCCTTGATGCCCTGCATCAGCCCGGCGCGTCCCGATTCCTGCGGCGCGACGCGCGAGATCGACGTGCCTTTGACCGCGAGCTCCATGAGCTCGGGGATACCGAACAGCCCGAGCACGATCGGGATCATCGGCAATCCGTCCAACAGATAGTCCACACCGAAATGAAACCGCGGCACGCCGGTTGCATCCGCATAACCGACCGTCGTCAGCAACAGACCGAAGCAGGCGACGGCGACGCCCTTGAGCAACGAACGCCCCGACAACACGCCGACCATCGTCAGACCGAGCACTGAGAGCATGAAGAACTCCGGCACGCCGAACGCATTGATGAACGGCAGGATGATAGGTAGCGACGCAGCGAGCAGCAGCGCGCCGACGACGCCGCCGAAGGCCGACACCGTGTAGGCAGCACCGAACGCGCGCGCAGCCTGGCCTTTCTTCGTCAGCGGATAGCCGTCGAGGATCGTCGCTTGGGATGCGACCGTGCCGGGTATGCCGAACATGATCGAGGAGATACTGTCGGCCGTCGACGTCACAGCGTACATACCGAGCAGCAGCGCGAACGCGGGCGCGGTGTCCATGCCGAACGTGAACGGCAGCATGAGCGCGAGCCCTACCGCGCCGCCGAGGCCCGGCACGGCGCCGATCCAGATACCCATGAGAATACCGAGCATGAGGTACAGCGGCGAGGGCCAACTGAAGGCGATCGCGAGCCCCTCGAGCATGCTTTCGATCATGCTGACTTCGCCTCGGCCCGCAAGGGCTAGCTGCTAAGGATCAACGAACTCGACGATCAGCGAACCTGATCGATGTACTCGGTCAAGAACGCCGTTACTTCGGGCGGCACGTCGTACAGGCTGCGCATGAGCTCAGTGCCTTGCTCGGCGCCGATTGGCGGCAGTACAAAGCCGTACATCTTACGCGCCTCTTCCTGATAGACCGGATCCTCCGTCACGGCCGCGAAGCTCTCGCGCAAGATCTCCACGACGTCATCGGGCGTGCCGGGTGGCGCGATCGCCGCGTAGACGATGTCGTTCACTCGCGGCAGCACCCATCTGAGGATCTCGTATTCCTTGCCCGACGGTGGCTCACCCTTGATCTGCTCGTAGAAGGCCTCGAAGCTCGGAATGTCCGCGGCGACATCGAGGGCATAGGGCTCGCCGTCGGGACCGGTGCCGGGATTGTGCCAGAGCGGAATCGCGAGACCTTCATTCACGAGTGTCGGCTCGATCGAGAAACGGTACTGGCCCAACGATGCAACCTGGATATCGACCTCGCCCCGGCGCGCGGCGTTGAAGATATCGGCACCGCCCTGAAAACCCGTGACGTACTGGTAGTCGACGTCGAGCACATCGAGCGCGAGACGGCCGAGCAGGTCCATGCGCGCGATCGGATTGTTGCCGCCGAACCGCAGGCCCTCGGCCGTGAGCAGGTCCTCAGGCGTCTTGACCTGGTCCGTGCGCACGTAAGCCATGTTCGGGCTCATGAGGCCGCCGATGAACGGCATCTCAGCGAAATTCGCTCGCAGGCCCGGCGTTTGCAGCACGGCTTCGATACCGGCGGTCGGCGAGAAAATAATGTGCAGCCCGTCAGCATCGGCGACCTCTGCGCCGAAATTGAAGACGCGCGCGCCGCCGCCGCCGGGCATGTTGCGCACGACGATCGTCGGCTGACCCGGGATCTTCTCTTGCCAGAACCGCGAGAACATGCGCGCGGCGAGATCACCGCCGCTGCCAGGCGTGCGCCCAACGTAGACCGTGATCGTCTCGCCTTCTAACGAACCGTCCTGGGCCTCACAGCCAGCAAGTGCGATGGTCGCGGCGGACAGGACGCCGAGCACCGCCGTCGAAATCATTCTGCGGGCTTTGAACATGCCAAGAGCTCCAGTGTTCTCGTCGGTCGTTAATATACCCGGTTTAACGGGTCCTCGCCGTCGACAGCGACGCGCACGACGTTCGCCCAGGCAGCCTCGAAGAGCCCGGCCCACGATTGGCGCGTAATGCCGGCGACGTGCGGCGTCAGCAGCAATCTCTCGGCAGGCTCACCGCCGAGCGCGAGCAGCGGATTGGAAGGCGCCGGCGGCTCGGTCGAGTACACGTCGACGGCCGCCCCTGCGAGTTGGCCGCTCGAGAGATGCTCGGCCAGCGCCGCTTCATCGACGATACCGCCGCGCGCGGCATTGATGAGCACGGCACCGGATTTCATGCGTGCAAGCTCCGCGGCGCCGATGAGGTTCTCCGTCGCCGGGATCAACGGCACGTGCAGCGTTACCACATCGGACTCGGTCAACAACGCGTCGAGCTCGAGCCGGCGCGCACCGAGCTCGACCGGCACGGCGGAATCGTCGACGAGCGGATCGAAGTAGACGATCTCCGAGCCCATGCCCTTGAACGCCTGCGCAACCGAGCGGCCGATGTTGCCGAAGCCGACGACGCCGACGGTCAACCCCTCGAGACCGGGCAGGCTTGCGGCGATCATCGCGGCCCGGAACTGTGTGTAGTTGCCTTTGCGAATCTCGCTGCTCGCCCAGCTCATGCGGCGCAGAAGATTCAGTGCTGCAGCAACGCAATAATCGGCAAGCGCGCTGTTTGAGCCGCCTGCGACATTTGCGACGGCAATACCGAGCGCCTCCATCGCGGGCCGATCGAGCCGATCGACACCGGCACCGGTGACCTGCACGAGCTTGATCGCGCTGCCCTCGAACAGGGCCGCCTCGAGCTTCGGCCCGACGGCGGGAATGACGACGGCTCGAGCCGTCCGAAGGTTCTCGGCAAGCTCCGCAGCATCGGGCGCGAGATAGGCAATCGACAATGTTCGTGGCGGCGTGACGCCGATCTTGAGGAAGTCTTCCTCCGGCCGCAGGCAGACGACTCGAGCTGTGCCACTCATTGCGTAACTATTTATGTTTGCCGAGCGATGCCGTCGGAAAGAAACACAGCAGCACGAGCGGCTCATCTCCCGAGTTGCGCGTGTAGTGAGGCTCGCCCGGCGGCACGAGTATCGTGTCGCCTGCGCTGACAGGTTGCTCAGACCCTCGCGTCCAAAACATGCCGGCCCCCGACAGAACGTGGATGCACTCTTCGCAATCGCTATGCGAATGAGGCTCGCGCGCGGCGCCTTCGGCGGCTGGCGGTATCTCGACGTGCCTGAGGGTCACGGCGGCAGAGCCATCCGCCGCCGATACGATCTCTCGGGAAACGCGCCCTGGAAGCCCGAGCTCCCGGGCGGCGTCGAGACTGATGACTCGCGCCACGCCGCTACTCCTGATCCGTCGCGCCTAGCTCGCCTGTTTGAGCTTCGTGATCTCCGCGACGCCGCCCTGGACCTCGCCGAGCTGACGGTAGATCTCTGCGGCTTCCTTGGCGATCGCATCGGCGATATCGGCGACCATCTTGCGGCCTTTCTCGATCGTCGCGTGCTCGGGCGAGCCATACCAGCCGGTCGGTGCAATCGAGCGAATATCGGTCAACACGGGCTGGTAGCTGCGCGTGCGGCGAAGCTTGTCCATCTTTCGGCCGAGCTCGTGCTCGGACGAATAGTCGATACGGTCCAGATGCACGAGATCGGATTGGTATTCGAGAATCGCCAGCGCTTCGATCTCACCGCCATGCGTCAGACCGCCGCATTCATGGCCGTAAAGTTCGGCGGCGACGTAACAGGCCTGCACCGTCAACACAGTCATACCGTGATCGCGATGCAGCGAATCGGCCGCAATCGAGAGTGACGGAATATTGCCCTCATGCCAGTTGAGGATGAGCATATGCGTTGCGCCGTGCTGCGCGCAGGAGACGCCGGTCTCGATGACGACGCGCTGATACGTCTCGGGTGTCAGGCTCAATGTGCCCTCGAACGGCATGTGCATCGGCGTGACGCCGAGTGGACCGCCCGGCAGCACGAGACCGTCCATGCGCTCGGCAACCGCATGCGAGATTACGTTCGCTGCATAAATGTCCGTGCCCGTCGGCAGATGCGGACCGTGCTGCTCGGTGCTGCCGGCAGGCAACAACACGAGCGGGTTTTTCTTGAGCTGCCCCGCGATCTCCGGCTGTGTGAGGTCAATGAAATATCGGCTGGGTAAATCTGCCATGAGAGTGACTCCGATTACTCTGTAGGACTACGCTGCGATCTTCGCGCGCGACTTGTTGAGAACGTCTTTGATTGCAACACCGGCACCGTTCTTGTCGACCGACTCCAGTGCCGCGTAGACCACGGCAAGCGCGACGTTACCGCTCTGAGCGCTGAGCTCGACGGGCTGACCCATCGCGCACATCTCCGCGAACATCTCGAGCTCGTCCTGGAACATGTTGGCTTGCGGCATCGCGAGATCCTCGCGCAGCCCATAGCCGTCCTTGCCACGCTGAATGTAGAGCGTGGATGTCTCGTGAAGCTTGTCGGGATCGTCCCAGGAGTTGAAGTCGAGCTCGTAGTGCATGAGGCCGGCCTGACCGAAGACACGCAGTGAAAAGATACCGGGCGAGGTCCAGCACGAGCCGATATAGGCGAGCTTGCCGTCGGCAAAGCGCAGTAGTGTCATCGACTGGTCGTCGACCTCGGCACCGACGGGCGACAGCTTCGATGCAATCGAGTGAACCTCGGCGATTTCACCACCGATGAAATGCACGGTATCGAACTGATGGATCGCGAGTTGCGACAATGGGCCGCCCGGCGCCTTGTCGCGATACCAACGCCACGTGTCAGGCGTGAGCTCGAGCGCGCGTTCGTTGGAGAAATTCGCCTCGATGAACGCAACCTTGCCGAGCTCACCACGATCAATGGCTTCCTTGATCATGCGCGCACCCTTGAGAAGCCGGGCACTGTGGCCGACCATGATCTGCACGCCGTACTTGCCGAGGAGATTCTCGATCTCCAGGCCCGACTCGAGTGTGTTCGCGATGGGCTTTTCGGTATAGACATGCTTGCCGGCCGCGGCGACGGCTTCGGCGACGGGTAAATGCTGCTCGTTCGGTACGGTTAGAATGACGCCCTTGATTTCCGGATCCGCAAGCATCGCTTCCATGCTCGGCGCAGCTTTGACGCCGAACTCGGCCTCGAACGCAGAGCGCTTCTCCTGCGAGCGGCTGTAGCCTGCAACAATTTCGAGCTTGTCGGATTTCTGTGCGGCGCGCGTCAGGACTTTGGCCCAACGCCCGAGGCCCACAATGCCGACTTTGACCGGCTCGGTGCTCATGCTCCTCTCCTTTTTCCGAGGGGTTCATTGGATTGTCTGATTGTATTACAATATTACGGCATGAGCCAAGCGCCGCTGCCTAGGATCGAAAAAACTGCGGCCTCACTCCGCCAGCAGGTTATCGAGCGGCTGCGTGAAGCCGTCATCTCAGGACAATTGAGCCCGGGCCAGCGCCTGACCGAGCGTGAGCTCACCGAGAGCCTCGGCGTCTCGCGCACCGTCGTGCGCGAAGCGCTGCGCCAGCTCGAGGCTGAAGGTCTCATCGAGGTCATACCGAACAAGGGCCCGGTCGTGCGCGCGCTCACGGCTGAAGAAGCCGAAGACATCTACCAAATACGCGCCGTGCTGCAGGGACTCGCCGCACAGCAGTTCGTAGCGCATGCCACACCCGAGCAGATCGAGGCGCTCGAGGATGCATTGGATGCCGTTGTCGCAGCCTACGAAGCAGGCGATGCCGAGCGCACGGTCGAAACAAAGACACAATTCTACGAGGTGCTCTACGCCGGCGCTGCCAGCGAGACGTTGAGCTCGATGCTCGCAACGCTGCACGCGCGCATGTGGCGCTGGCGTACACTCGGCCTCGCGCATCCGCAACGCTCCGCGGCGCGCTCGCGCGAGAGCCTCGACAACCTGCGCGGCATTGTCGCTGCAATTAGAAACGCCAATGCGGATGAAGCCGAACGCTTAACGCGCGCGGAGGCTAGCCAGGCCGCCGAGGAAGTCCTGCGCCTACTCGCCTTTGCCGATAACGCCGCCTCGCAAGCGGAAATGAAGACCAAGGAGGTCCGCGCGTGAGTACCGACTGGAACCACTTAGATACGGACGTCCTTGTCATCGGCGGCGGCGTCGCCGGCTGCATGGCTGCGATCCCGGCGCTCGAGGCAGGCCTCGACGTCATCGTCTGCGAGAAGGGCAAGGTTCTCGATCACTGCGGCAGCGTCGGCTGCGGCGTCGATCACTACCTGACGATCATGGAGTCGGGTCCCGAATGGGACACGCCCGAGTTCTTGATCAAACACGTGCCACAGCTTACCGACGGCATTGTCGACATGGCCGTGACGAGCCGAGTCATCCACGAGATGCCGCGCGTGCTGCGCAAGATTGAAAGCTTCGGCGTCGATTTCAAGGATCCGCGTTACGGGGACTATTACCGCCTGCGATCCTTCGGCCTGCCGGGCACGTATCACATCAACTTCGACGGCACGGAGTTCAAAAAACACATCGGTCAACAGGTGCGCAAGAAGAAAGGCACGGTCCTGACGCGCACGATGGCCGTACAGCTTTTGACCGAGGACAACCACGTCTACGGAGCGCTCGCGTTCAATTTTCGGACCAGTGAATGGTTTGCGATTCGCGCGCGCGCCGTCGTGCTCGCAGCCGGCGAGGTCAATCGCCTGTCGCTCAACGCCTCAGGGATAGCGTTCGATAGCTGGCACTGCCCCTACAACACGGGCGACGCCCACCGCATGGGTTATAACGCCGGCGCCACACTCACGAACATGGAGTTCGTCGAATCGACGCTGACGCCCAAAGGGTTCTCAGCGCAGGGGCTCAACGCCTGGGTCAGCGAAGGCGCGTACTTCGTCAACAAGCAAGGCGAGCGCTTCATGTTCAAATACGACGAGAAGGGCGAGAATGCGCGCCGCGCCGTCATCGCCGATGCCGTGATCATGGAGTATCTGCTCGGCAACGGTCCGATCTACGCCGACTGCCGACATCTCCCCAAGGATGTGCTCGATCACATGGAAGCGACGCTGCAGGTCGATCGCTACACCATGCCGGCGTTCTACGAGCAAAAGGCGCTCAACTTCCGCGACGAGCCTGTCGAAGTCTCGATCTCCGAGCTCGGCATACGCCGCAGCGGCGTGTACTTTCGCGGCAGCGGTCTGGCTGTCGACACGGATGCCCAGACCTCGGTCGGCAGTCTGTTCGCAGCCGGCGACTGCGCCTCGGTCAGCGGCGGCATCGCAGGCGCGTCCGTGCTCGGGCATATCGCAGGCGAGGGTGTTGCGGCGCATCTGAAAAAACCACAGGGTTCACTACCTGACATCGTCATGGACACGGCTGAAGAGATTCGCGAAGCGGCCATGGCGCATACGCAAGTCGAGGACGGCATCAGCTGGAAGGACTTCGAGAAGCAGACGCGTCAAACCGTCTCCGATTACGTCGGAGTGCGGCGCAACGAGAAAGGCCTGAACCTGGCGCTCGAC
>JAOTTJ010000236.1 GCA_029864465.1 Gammaproteobacteria bacterium
CGAGTTCATCACCTCGTCAACATCGACCGTGCGGCCCTCGCGCGCGGACTTGACGCCCGCGAGAATCACGGCCAGCGAACGCGTCGCACCGAGACCGCCGACCTCGGGCTCGGCTTCTCCACGCACGCACGCGGCGAATTCGTCGAGCTCCTCGCGAATCGTGTCGTTCTTCTCGAACGGAACCGGATTGGAGTCCGTGCTGCCGCGCTCGAGGAATCTCAAGCCTCCGAACAGGTCGTAGTACGCGCTGGCTTCTTTGCCGTAGATGTTCATCATGTAGTACTCGGACGCGGAGGCGTAGCTCGCCGTCAAGTTCGACAGCGCACCGTTCTCGTGCTCGAAAGTCACATTGGCGACATCCGGGTTGTCACCGGGCAGTACGAGGCGCGCGGACATGCCGTTGACGCGCTTGACCGGCCCCATGAGCATTTCGAGAACGTCCGTGTAGTGGATGCCGATCTGCAGCATGACGCCGCCCGGCATGCCCGAGGACTGATAACGCCACGAGCTCAGGTCGATCTTGCCAAGCCGGTCTCGACTGATATTGCACTCCGCCTGCACGAGCTTGCCGAAGCGCCCGGCGCCGATCTGCTCCTGGATCCAGCGGAACTGGCTCTCGCGCCGGCGCTGGTAGCCGACGGACAGTATGATCCCTGCCTCCTCTGACACGGCCGCGATGGCCTTACCCTCTGCGACGGTATTCGCGATCGGCTTGTCGAGAAAGACATGCTTGCCGTGCTCGGCCGCCTGGCGAACCGTTTCGAGATGCACAGAGTTCGGCGTCGTGTTGATGATCGCCTCGATCGAATCATCCGACAGCATGTCCTCGTAGCTGTCCACCGCGACACAGCCGTACTTCTCGGCAAACGCCGCGCGTTTGTCCTCAGAACGCGTGAAGCACTTGGCAATCTCGATCGTGTCGGAACGGCCTATCGCATCGGCGAGTACGTCGGACCACCAGCCCATGCCTAGGCAGCCGACGCGCACAGGCGCGGCGCTCATCGCGCACCTTTGGCGCTGCGCCGCGAGCTCACGATTGACCAAACGACGGAGACCGCCGCGAGAGAGAGGAACAAGACGCTGAACGGCGAAGTAAAGAACACCGATATATCTCCTTGGGAGCCCGTCAGGGCAACCCGCAAGTTTTCCTCGAGCTGACGCCCGAGCACGAGCGCCAGCAGAAGCGGGACGACCGGCATCTCTAACCAGCGCATCCCGAGCCCGAGCAGGCCGAAGAACAGCATCACATAAATGTCGAACACCGAGTTGCGCAGCGAATAAGCGCCGACGACGCAGAGAATCGCAATCGCCGGCATGAGTATCGTCTTGGGCATCGCAATGAGCTTGACGAGCATGCGCAGGCCGGCCAGCGCGATAATCAGATTAAAAATATTGGCCCAGAAGAACGAGAAAATGACGCCGTAGGCAAAATCCGGCCGCTCGATGAACAGCAGCGGACCAGGCGCAAGGCCGTGTATGAGCAGAGCGCCCACGAGTATGGCCGTGACCGGGTCGCCGGGAATTCCGAGCGTCATCATCGGCACGAGCGCGCCACCCGTCACCGCATTATTCGCGGACTCCGGTGCCGCGACGCCCTCGACGGCGCCGTGGCCGAAGGTTTCGGGCTCCTTCGAAGCCTTACGCGCGTAGTCGTAGCTCAGGAAAGCCGCGATCGGACCACCGGCGCCGGGAAGGATCCCTAAGAACGTGCCAACGACTGAGCCAATGGCGACAGGCACACGAATGCGGCGGATATCCGCCCATGTCGGAATCAGTCGGCCGAAGCTCGTCGGCGCAACCGACATATGGGCGTCCGGCCCGGCGCGTCCGAGGTTGTCGATCAGCTGCGGGATGGCGAACAGTCCGATCAGCGCCGTCAGGAAGTTGATTCCCGACAGCAGGTCCGCGCTGCCGAACGTGAACCGCGCCGTGCCCATGACGGGGTCCTGCCCGATCGACACGATCGCAAGACCGATCAGAGCCGACAACAGACCCTTGATCCACGACTTGGCTGCGAACGAGCAGATCACCGTCAAACCCAGCAACACGAGGCTGAATAGATCCGGCGCGCGAAACCCCAGCGCGATATCGGCCAGTCGCGGCGCAATCAGGAACAGGCACAGCGCGCTGAACAGACCGCCGATGAAGCTCGCGAGCACGGCGACGCCGAGCGCGCGCCCGGCCTCGCCGCGCGCGACCATCGGATGACCATCAATCGCCGTGGCCGCGGCCGACGGCGTCCCCGGAATATTCAGCATGATCGCCGCGAAGCTGCCGCCGAGCATACCGCCGACGTAAAGTCCGAGCAGCAGGGCAATCGAGACGCTCGGATCGAGCACGAACGTCAGGGGCAGAACGATAATGATGCCCGTGGAGATCGTCATGCCAGGAATCATCCCGACGACGATACCGAGAACGGAACCGATAGCCGTTGCGAGCAGGCTCGACGGCGCGGCGGCCTGACCGAATCCCTGCAGCAGCACCTCGCCCATCAGCCCGGCCTCATAACCACACGCCCCGCGGGAGGAGCATCTGGAATCCGTAGCGGAACACGACGAACAAAAGCACCGGGACGGCGACGGCCGTGAGCACGACGAGCAGCCGGTTCTGCTGCCCGTAGAGCAGCGTCAGCACAGCGAAAAATGGAATGCTCGCGGTTACGAAACCGAGAGTTGGCAGCAACAGGAGATAGACGGCAAAGACGCCGAGCGCGAGCCAGCCGCGCGACGAGACGGGCGATGGCGCCGCCTGTCCAGGCCCATGCACCCCGCGCAGCCCCTTGACCAGCAGCGTGGCGGATAGGAGCGTGAGCCCGCCTGCGATGAGCCACGGGAAGAATGCAGGCCCGGGCGTGTTCGGCAACCCTCGGTCGGGCAGTTGGATCGTCAGAAAACCATAGGCCAGGCTGCAAATCAGCAGCACGCAACCGGCGATAATGTTCCGTCGCGCCATCGGGCTAGCGGCCACCCAGAGCGCTGGCGGGCCGAACGATCGGTAGACCAAGCGCAGCCGTGCGCGCCGCCCCGCGACGCATGACGCTATCGCCCGACGGTCCCAGAGGACATCAGGCCGGCGCCTACCATGATCGCTTTGACCTTGGCGTCCTCGGCACTCATGAGCGCGTCGAAGGCGGCGGCCGGCATCGTATCAACCGTGAAACCGACCTGTCGCGCGAGCTTCATGAATGCCTCGGAGCCCGCAGCCTGCGTCATGGCGTCGGCGAGCACGATCTTGACCGCCTCGGGTGTTCCGTTTGGCACGGACAGGCCGCGGAACAGCTCGAACACGGCGTCGTAGCCGAGCTCGGTTGCCGTCGGCACATCCGGAATCACGGCATTTCGCTCACTGCTCAGGGTCGCGAGCAAGCGGAATCGCCTCGCTTTGACGAGATTGATCGCGCCGGTCAGCGGCGCGAGCATGGCATCGGCCTCGCCGCTCAGGACGGTCGCGTTGCGCCGGCGCGTGCCCGCGGGGAGATGAACGACCTCGCAGCCAAGCGCGCTCATGAGCGACAGCGCGCCGAGATGCGTGGCGCTGCCCGTGCCCGAGTTGGCGATCTTCAGCGTGTTCGGCGCCGCCGCGCATTCGGCGGCGAACGAAGCTAAATCGTCCCAGCGCGCGTTGGCCGGGACGGCAAAGACCATCGGTTGAAACTCGACGCGCCCGACGTGATCGAGGGCGTCATACTCGAAATCGACGTTACCGAGGTTGCTCATCGTCAAGAGCGACGTCGAGTTCCACGAGACCGTGTAGCCGTCCGGCCTCGCGTTCTTTACATACGTGTACGCCACGGCGCCGCCTGCGCCGGGTTTGTTCACCGAGACGACGGGCACGCCGAGCACCCGGCTCATCCCTTCGGCGAGCAGGCGTCCTTCGATGTCGGCGCCGCCGCCAGCATCGAACGGAATGACGAGCTCGATAGGCCGTTCCGGGAACTGCGCCAACGCCAACGGCGCAAGCAGCGTCAGCAGGAATCCGAAAACTGTGTTTCGCGCGATCATAGCGACCCTACCCGTCATGCTCATGCTCCCGATCAGCCCGGAATCTCAGCGCCAACGGCGTTGATGGCGGCCTCAGCGATCTGTTGATCCTGCTCCCAGTCGCCACCGCTGATGCCGATGCCGCCGACGCATTCCCCCTCGACGAAGATCGGGTAGCCGCCCTCCATGGCCGTCCAGCGCTCGGGCCCGGACGCGAGCGCGAGACCAATCGCATGAAGCGTGTCCAGAGGCTGGGCCTGAGCCCCCTGCGTCGTCGTCGTGCGCCGGTTGGATGCCGCGCACACGGCTTTCGTCGTCGACGAATGCACCGTGTGAAAGCGGCCGCCCTCCATGCGCTCGAGCAACACGAGGTGCCCTCCCGCATCGACAATCGCGATCGTCGTTGCGATACCGAGCGCTTCCGATTCGGCGATCGCAGCCGCGAGCATGGCTCTGGCGCCTTCCGACGTCAGCTGTTTCTTATTCGCGAAGGCTTGCATTGACACTCCCTTTTTCTTCGCTGCTCGGGCACCGTGGAGACGCCAGGACGTTCGGATTGACTAAAGTCCATGTTAGATGGATTTCGGGTCTCCTGCCAGATGCCGTCGAGTGGCTTTTCTGTACAAAACCTCATCGCAACAGGGATTCTTGTACAACCCCACATCGCAAAGAGGCTTACGTACAGAAAAACAGTCAGCTGTGACAATCTGTGCTTGATTTCGCCGAGTTAGCTTTCAATAATCGATTCCCAGTCAGAAGGCTCCCGGGGGCGACCAAAATGGCACGAACAGCAGCGTTCCTCGCAGGCATGGTTGTGTGCGTCGCCGCGAACGCACATCACTCTGCGTTCGTGCATTTCGACAGGAACGAAATCGTCGATGTCACCGGCGAGCTCGTGTCGATCAACTGGCGTAACCCGCATACCGAAATGACCGTGCGCGTCGTCGACGAGGCCGGCAACGAAACACTCTGGCTCGGCCAGGAGCGCGGCGCGGTGCTGCTATCGCGCAAGGGTGTCACGCCAGATCTGTTCAAGATCGGCGACACAATCAGAATCGCCGGTTTTCGCGGCCGCCGTAACCGCGAGTCGTTGTTCGTGACGAACATCATGTTGGGCGACGGTCGCGAGGTCTTCAACGAATCGTTCGCCGAGCAGCGCTTCGATGCAGCGCTCGCCGGGACGACGATGGCGGAAGCGCAGGCCGAGGCGACGCGCAACCGGCCTGTAACGTCCGACGGTATCTTTCGTGTCTGGAGCACACCGATCGTGCA
>JAOTTJ010000008.1 GCA_029864465.1 Gammaproteobacteria bacterium
CGAGGCCAATCTCGATCGGGCGCTCTGGAACGAAAGCTACCCGTTGACCGAATATGCCGAGCAAGTCCTCGCGAATTGGGACCCGGTCGAGGACAACCCGTTCATCTTCTGCCAGAACGCCATGCCGGCGATCATGGATCAGCTGCATCCGATGCAGTTCATCGACGAAGGCGACCGAATTCGAATTCGGCTCGAGGAGCTCGACACCGTACGGATCGTTCATATGTCCGAAAGTGTCGCGCCGGGCGAAAGTAGCCCGTACGGACACTCGGTCGGGCATTGGGAAGACGACACGCTAGTCGTGACGACGACTGACATCGACTTTCCGTGGTTCGACCAGGAAGGCATCCCGCAGAGCGACGCGCTCGTAATCGTCGAGCGTTTCACGCCGAGTGCCGACGGCTACACGCTCGACTACACCGCGACGGCGACGGACCCGGCCGTGTTTACCGAGCCGGTCGTGCTCGATCGAACCTGGACCTGGGTGCCGGGCGAGGAAGTCCAGCCGTTCGAGTGCGAATGGGACGGCAGCTCGCTGCAGCCCAGCGACTAATAGGGTCAGAGTAAGATTACTTTCGGGCGACGCTCAATTTGCTGCGACCTCGCCAGTAAGTTTACTCTGACCCCCGCAGTTGACCCCCGCGATCAGACGACCGTTTGCATCCGCTCCAGGCAGATGCGCACGACGTCGTCGGGGTCGCGCTTCCACCAGTTCTGCGCGGACATGATCTCGACTTCGGCGTAGCCTTCGAAGCCTGCCGCCTCGACCCAGCGGCGAATCTGCGGCAGGTCGATGACCCCGTCGCCCATCATGCCGCGATCCAACAGCAGATCGGTCGTCGGCACGAGCCAGTCGCAGACGTGAAACCCGAGGATCCGCTCGCCGGCACGCGCGATCTGCGCCTCGAGCTCAGGATCCCACCACACGTGATAGACGTCGACGATGACGCCCACACCGTCACCGAGCACGTCACAGATGTCGAGAGCCTGCGCCAACGTGTTCACACAGGCACGGTCGGCCGCGTACATCGGGTGTAGCGGTTCAATCGCGAGCGGCACGCCGACCTCACGCGCG
The DNA here is from genome assembly GCA_029864465.1 of Gammaproteobacteria bacterium. Classification (GTDB taxonomy): domain Bacteria; phylum Pseudomonadota; class Gammaproteobacteria; order Steroidobacterales; family Rariloculaceae; genus JAHEEM01. The sequence continues at coordinate 1,076 of JAOTTJ010000008.1, forward strand.
TGCTCGAGTGAGGCGGCGATACCGTCTTCGACCTGGCGGCGCGCATCCGGCAGGTCCTTCGATCCGTCGGGCAGTCCACCAACGACGAGCACGAGGCAGGCAGCGCCGAGCGCCGCCGCATCGTCGAGCGCTCGCCGGTTGTCGTCGATCGCAGCCTGACGACCTGCTGCATCGGCTGCGGGAAACATCCCGCCACGGCACAGGCTGCTCACGGCAAGGCCGTTGTCGGCGATTAACCTCGCGGCCTCCTCGACGCCAATATCGGCAAGCTTGTCACGCCAAGGTGCAATCGCGGGCACACCGTGGCGCGCGCAGCCCTCGATGGCCTCGCGCAAATTCCACTGCTCGCGCACCGTATACACGTTGAGGCTCATGCGCGTGGCGGCCGACATATCAGCTCTCCGTGCCGATACCGTTGACGGCGAGCACGGCTTTCATCCGAGCCACGGCGAGATCCGGATCACTGAGCAAACGCGCTGCGTCTGCAAGCCGGAATAGCTCACACAGATGCAAGAGCGAACGTGCGCTCTCCTGCCCACCGACGAGCGTGAAGTGATCCTGCAGACCGTTGAGATAGGCCATGAATACGACGCCGGTCTTGTAGTACTGCGTGGGCGCTTTGAAGATATGCCGCCCGAGCGGCACAGTCGGCGCGAGGATATCGTGATAAGTCTCGAGATCACCGTCGGCGAGCGCGCCGAGCGCGACGCTCGCCGCGGGCGCGATGGCGTCGAAGATGCCGAGCAGCGCGTCGGAGTAACCGTGCTCGTCGCCGGCGATGAGCTCGGCGAAGTTGAAGTCGTCCCCCGTATACATGCGCACGCCCTCGGGCAGCCGCCGGCGCATGTCGATCTCGACCTGCGCGTCGAGCACCGACACCTTGATGCCATCGACGTTCGCGGCGTTATCTGTGAGGATCGCGAGGCAGACGTCCGTTGCGGCGCTCAGATCGCTGTGACCCCAGTAGCCCGTGAGCGCGGGATCGAACATGTCACCGAGCCAGTGAATGATCACGGGCTCTTTGACCTGACTCAGAATACGGCCATAAACGCGTGCGTAATCGTCAGTGGACTGCGCGCAGGCGGCGAGCGCGCGGCTCGCCATGAGCACGATGCGCCCGCCCGCGGCTTCGACGGCTGCGCATTGCTCCTCGTATGCGGCGATGACGTCATCAACTGTCGTCGAAGCATCGGGAACGAGCTGATCCGTGCCCGTGCCGCAGCCGACGAGCGCTTCACCGTCGTAGCTGCGTGCCTCGGCGAGCGTGCGCTCGATGAGCTCGCGCGAAGCCGGCCAGTCCATGCCCATGCCGCGCTGCGCCGTATCCATCGCTTCGGCCACGCCGAGCCCGAGGTCCCAGATATGGCGGCGAAACGCCATCGTCGCGTCCCAGTCCACGGCAGTCCGATGGTAGGGGTCGCCCGGAGCAAGCGGGTCGTTGACGACGTGCACGGCGGCGTAGGCGATGCGGTTCAGCGCCGTCGAACGCTGCGGCCACGACGGCGGATCGGAGAGCCCGAAGGTCTCGAGGCGGCGCGCTTCGGTCGGAAGCTCGATGCTCGCCATGGCTCAATCCCCGAGCGACGGGACGTCGACCCAGCGCCGCTCTTCCCAGCTCTTGAGCCCGAGCTCCGCGAGTTGAATGCCCTTTGCGCCTTCGAGCAGCGTGTAGTGCCACTCGCCGCCCTCGAACAGGTAACGCAAGAACATCTCCCACTGAACGCGGAAACCGTTCGCAGGCGGCCCGTCGTCGGCCACGGTCTCCCAGTCCGCAAAGAAGTCGATGGGCTGGCGTGTGTCGGGGCTCCAGATCGGCCGCGGCGTCTGCTCGCCTGCCTGCGTGACGCAATCCATGAGTCCGGCGACGGCTGAGCCGTGCGTGCCGTCGACGTGAAACGTCACGAGGTCGTCACGGCGTACGCGCGTGCACCAGCTCGAGTTCACCTGCGCGACGATGCCGCCGTCGAGCTCGAACGTTGCATAGGCGGCGTCGTCGGCCGTGGCCTCATACGGCTCTCCCTGCTCATCGCGGCGTGTCGGAATATGCGTGACGCCGAGACAGCTGACGCTTTTGACCTCACCGAATAAATTGTCGAGGACGTAGCGCCAATGGCAGAGCATGTCGACAATAATGCCGCCGCCGTCTTCCTTGCGGTAATTCCACGACGGGCGCTGAGCAGGCCGATCTTCACCTGTGAACACCCAATAACCGAACTCGATACGCACGGACAGAATGCGCCCGAAGAATCCCGCATCGCGAAGCGCCTTGAGTTTCATCAGCCCTGGTAGGAATAGCTTGTCCTGAACGACACCGTGCTTGATCCCGGTTTTCTCGGCGAGCGCGTGCACGTCCAACGCGTCGGCGAGCGAGGACGCAACCGGTTTCTCGCAATAGATATGCTTACCTGCCGCGATTGCACGTCGGAGGTTCTCGGCGCGTAGATCCGTCGTTGCGGCATCGAAGTAGAGCTCGTCGTCCGGATTCTCGAGTGCGACATTGAGATCGGTCGTCCAGCGTTCAACGCCGTGAGCGTCCGCCAGGGTCTTTACCTTATCGGCGTTACGGCCGAGCAATATTGGATCGGGCATGACTCGCGTTCCGTCGCCGAGCTCTACGCCCCCGTCGTTGCGTATGGCTAGTATCGAGCGCACGAGATGCTGGTTCGTGCCCATGCGGCCCGTGACACCGTTCATGATGATGCCGAGTCGGCGCTCCGCCATCGCTATCCCCTCTATCTATCTTGTCTACCCTGATTCGACAGCGTATCTCGCGATCGGCGCGCAAACGCGCTAGCGGCGGCAGGGTATCATAGCCCGTCAGAGCCGCCGACACAGGCAGCCCGGGGGACGCACATGAGCGATAACAACGACGAACCGCGTGTTCGCGGCCTCCGCCACATGGCTGCCGATCCGCAGGTGCTCGCTCGCGAGCGTGAGACGCTCGAAGCGCTCGCAAACGAAAATATCGGGACGCGCTTCAAAGGTTACTTCGCGCTGTCGGGGCCGGGCTGGCTGCAGAGCGCTTTCACGCTCGGCGGCGGAAGCGCTGTCGCATCGCTCTATCTCGGCGCACATTACGGCTACGAGCTCATGTGGGTGCAGCCGCTGGCAATGACCGTCGGCATTATCATGCTCGCCGCCTGCGCGCATCAGACCCTATCAACGGGAATACGGCCGTTCGCTGCAATGTCTCGATTCATTCACCCCGGCGTGGCCTGGGCCTGGGCACTCGCGACACTCGTATCCTCGTGGGTATTTCATTTGCCGCAATACTCGCTCGCCGCAGGCGTTACCGAGGACATCACCACGCTCGTGACAGGCTGGAGCCCGCAGGGCGCGGCCCGCACGGCCTACCTCCTCACGATCGGCGCCGTGATTCTCGCCATATCGACGGCGATTACCTGGAACTACGGCCGCGGCATTCGTGGGATTCGCCTCTACGAGCGCACGCTCAAAGTGTTCATCGCGCTGATCATCGTCGCATTTGGCCTCGTCGTTGCCCGCGGCGCAGCATCGGGCACGATCGACTGGGGGGCACTCGCGCGGGGCTTCGTTCCGACGTCGCTCCCATCCGATGCCCAGGGCGTGACGACAGTCATGGGCGCCTTTGGGGCAGCCGTCGGCATCAACATGACTTTTCTGTTCGGCTACTCTTTGCTCGCGCGCGGCTGGGGCACGGCTCACCGCGGGCTCGCACGCTTTGATCTCGTCACGGGTATGCTGCTGCCGTACGCCGTCGTCACATCACTCATCATCATTGCTGCCGCCAGCACAATTCACGGCACTGAATTCGCACCGCAACAGATCCTTCCGGCCAACGCCGGCGTGCTCATCGGCTCGAGCGGCGTCGGCGAGTTCACAGGACGCGTCGTGTTCGCGCTCGGGATACTGGGCATGGCGCTCAGCACGATCACGTTGCAGATGATCGTCGCCGGATTCGTCGTCTGCGAGCTGTTCGGCTGGGACGCCCAGGGTCCGCGTTTCCGTTGGGCCTGTCTCGTTCCCGCGCCAGCTGTCGTCGGCGTCGTTCTATGGGAGACCATGGGCACCTGGGTTGCGTTACCCGCGTTCACGATCGGACTCATCATGCTGCCGATCGCTTACATTGGCTGGTTCGTGCTACAGAACAGCGACGGCCTACTCGGCGAGCATCGCCCGCGCGGTGCCTCCGCCGTGCGTTGGAACGTCGCGATGTCGGTCGCCCTGGCGGTCACGCTCGTGAGCGTCGGTTACACGCTGTGGACGCGGTTTCTCGCCTGACGCCGCCACGCCGAACCATTCGACATCTCTTCGAGGACGGGTAGAATGAGCGACAGAACAAGCAGAGGGTCGGAATGAGATTTTCCCCACAAGACCTGCATGGGCCGAGCGATCTCTCGGTGATCTGCGCGCGAATAAAGGGTTTCGCGCGCCAGCTGCCTGCGCCGATGCTGGGCGCAGTGTCGGCAGCGGTGATCCTTATTTCACCGACACCAGCCTTTTCTCAAAATGCCGCCGCGACGATCGAGGCTACCGCCGATGCGCTTGGCATGGTGCGCACCGTTGCCCGCCGCATGGACTCGATCAACGCCGTGCAATTCTCCGCCACGGGAGGCATGCGCGTACCGCAGTCCGGGGGTGGTTGGACGAGCTACGACGTTACCAATGCCAGGATCGGCATGAGCTATTACATCCCGGCCATGCGCTGGGACATGACGCGCACGGAGGCCAACGGCAGCGAGCGGCGCACGATCGAGGTCGTTCGAGAAAATCGCACCTGGGACGAGCAAGAGCCCGGCGTCAATCCAGTGCCTGTCACCGGGCAGACGGCCGAGCGACTGCGACAGATTTGGCTTACGCCGCACGGCATCATTCGCGCTGCGGTCGATGCCGAAGCCGCAAATCCTGGCTCTGTCACGGTCGGCTCAGAAGGCGGACGCACGACGCTCAGCGTGACCGTCAACGGCACACCGATGACCACCGTGCTCGATGCGAATAATCGCCCGGAACGGGTGACGATGATGATCGATCACCCAGTGCTCGGCCGAACGGCACTGACAGCCAGCTACTCCGGCTATCTCGACTGGCAAATTCTCGACGTCTACTTTCCATCCAGAATCGTCCAGACGCTCGGCGACGAGACGTCGCTCGATTTGACGGTTACGGAGTTCTTCCAGAATCCCTATATCGTGTTTCCGACCCCCGAACAGCTCGCACGGAGCTCGCAATGAAAAAACTTATCAAGACTGGAATTTTTGTTCTTACCGGTTTCGTTCTACAGGTGTCCGTCGCCTCCGCGCACCATGCCGTACAGGCCCAGTTCGATGTTCAACAGATCGAGACGTTCACCGGCGTCATGACCGATGTCGAGCTCATCAATCCGCACCCGTACTTTCACCTCGACGTGGACACCGGGAACGGCCAGATCGAGAACTGGTCCGTCGAATCGGTTGCGCTGCAAGCGCTGCGCCGCGCCGGATTGCTCAAGCGGCTGCGCGTCGGTGACACGTTCACGATCGAGGGTCATCCTTCGCGCAACGGCGAGCCGATCTATCTGATGGTTGCGATCACGCTGCCCGACGGTAACCGGCTGACGATGCGCAGCCTCGATCCGTCGGCCCGTTAGTGGCCACGACAACCCACCGATCGGGCGTCACACGGGGGATCATCACCATGCGGAAATCACGTTCGAATGCGCTCGCCAATCCCGCCGTCCTGGCAACGCTCGCGCTGTTGGCCGGTCTCGCCACTGCGCAGGAGACACCGCGCACCGCGGACGGGCATCCCGATTTGTCCGGCTACTGGCTACCGATGAACGCCGTCGTTCGCGACTCGACCGACGATGCCGGCAACATCGACTTCACGCTGCCGGCCCGCAACAACGATATCGGCAACTTCGAGAAAGACTTCGCCGTGCTCGAACGGGCAAAGCCCAACAAACCGCTCTACAGACCTGAGTATTGGGATCAAATTCAAGACCTCGATTGGAACGGCTTGACGATCGATCCGATCTTCAGCTGCCGACCCGCAGGCGTGCCGCGTCAGGGCCCGCCACACAAGATCGTCCAAACGCCGACCGAGATGATTTTTCTCTACGAACGTAGGGGCAATATCGGACCGGCGATGTTTCGGGTCATTCCGACGGACGGGCGCGAGCACCTTCCGGCCCAGATCAACGATACGAGCTGGCACGGTTACGGCATCGGCCATTGGGAAGGCGACACGCTCGTTATCGAAAGCGTCGGCTTCAACGACGAGAGCTGGATCGGCTGGGCCGGCTATATTCACAGCTGGGACATGAAAGTCACGGAGCGCATACGTCGCGAAGGCGACGTCATTCATTGGGAAGCAACCGTCGACGATCCGGCGATGCTTCTCGAGCCGTGGACGCTGGACCCCGTGCGCATGCGGTTGAACGACGACCCGCAAGCGTTTTTCTTCGATGCGACGCCTTGCGAGGAGCGCGACGCCGAGCACATGGTCGATCCGAACGTTCGCGGATAAACCACTCCCGTCGGCAAACGTCAGGGTAGCGCGAGTATTCCGCGCTCGGCATTCCTCTCGGATTGCTCCAGAGCCTCGATGAATACGCTCGGATCGTCGACGAATGGATGCGCATCCCCCGGCCTTCTCGTCCGCAACCGGTCGCGCCGCTCGCGAAAGCCCTGATTCGGATGAGTGGGAATTTGCACGGTGAACGACGGGGACTGTGCCGCGAGGAGTTTGAAGCGGCGTAGGTTCCCAAGCACAGTCTGGTATCGCCAAAAATCTGGCAGGAGCGAATTGCTGCCGCCATAGATGACCGCACGGTGCGTATCCTCGCCGTCGCGTAGCGTGAACTCCATAGAGAGCACGCCCTCAGTGTGCCCCGGCGTGATGTAGAAAGTCATTGTCTGCTCGCCAAGCTCCAGGGTATCGCCGTCCTGGATGATCATGTCGACATCGGCCATGTCCATACCCCAGACTTCGCGATGTGCGTCAGTCTGTGCACGCTTCCAATCACCGGCCGCCATGCCGACGCGCGAACCGAACGTTCTCTGATAATAGGCATGGCCGCCGACATGGTCGAAATGGCCGTGAGTGCCCAGCACGTAACGAACATCCGCTGGATCGAAGCCGAGTTTCCTAATGTTCTCCGCACTCGTTTCGACGTAGGGTTCGTGCAGGGAGTCGATGAGTATAAGTCCCTCACTCGTGACGAGAAGATAGCTGCCGACCCATTCGATGCCGACGTAGTAGAGGTTATCGAAGATCTGAAACGGCTCGACGCTTGTCTGAAGTGCCTCGTCCGTATATCCGTCGACACGTTCCTGCGATACATAGCTGAAGTCCTGTGTCTTCAGCGAAGGGAATTCATCGACGGTGAGCTGCCCGTGCGCGGCCTGCAAAGCGCATGCAAACAGCAAGCCTGACGCTAGAACGGAAAGCGGACGCCCGCGCAATTCTGGCTTGCGAGACTCGTGCTGCACTGTGACCTCTTTAGGGTAGCGGCGCCTCTAGCGCCGGTTGTCGTGATGGCTGCCGTCGACGATGAGGTCGAGATCGCGCTCGATACACGGTGGCGCAGGCACGAGCTCGCGATCGGTCAACGTCGCGACACGAACCTGTTTGGCCCACGGCTCGGTGAGCACGGCGGGGTCGTAGGCCGTGGCTTGGTAGTGAAGCTCATCGCCCTCCCGCCAGAGCCGCTCGACGACTCTGAGGTCGGCTGTGTGGAACGTGCCGTCGTCCGTTAGCCAGGTGTCCTCATTGAAGTTAACGGTCTCGACGACAAGCGTGTCGCCCTCCCAGCGTCCAATGGCGTCGCCAAGGTAGCTCGGACCAATGTCCGTGCGGTGCCCGCGCCCGTCGGTCGGGACAGTGCGAAAATGGCTACCCGTGATGTCGTTGTAGAGGAAGACGACCTGTCCGGGGATGTGCACGATCTTGTCGGGCGGACCGATGCGCGGCACGCCGGGCGGATAGCAGCGCAATGCCGGGTCCTCTTCTACCTGCCGTTCGTCGAGGTCGCGGACCTTGGCGAGAAACTCCGGCTTGTAGCTCGGCCGCTCGGCAGGCACGCGGGCAGGCGCCGGCCCTTCAGCTTCGTCTGCACACCCGGAGATACAGATCGAGGCGCCCCTGCGCACGGGCCTGATGTGCAGCACACCGTCGCCGTTGTACCAGGTACCGCTCAGGCTCGGATGCCCGTCGACGCTCGGCAGCTCCTGCTGCGCCTGCGCCAGAAACGAAAACATCGTCGCACCGATCGCTGCGATGCCGGCCGTGATCCACGAATTTCTTGCGGCGCTCATACGAACCTCCCAACTCTGCGGTTAGTAATCCTCGGCGAGCTGATAATAGTGCCCGTCGGCGTAGTGGATCCTGATGACGAATCCGAGCAACTGGCTCTGATCGCGTGCGCGAAGCGCCTCGATGCGCACAGGAGTGCCGTCGCCCATGAGCATGTCCTGCGTGACCTCGGCCCTGTAGAGAAATGCCGGCGGCACCGATTCGAGCCGCCAGGTGCTCATCTCGCCCGATTCTTCCTCGACGTCGAGATGCAAGTAGATGTGCGGGTTGACGAAATCGATCTTCGCGATCACGCCGTTGAGCTCGATGCGAGCGTCCGGATCGAACTGGCCAATGACCGAATGATGCGCCGACGCCAGACTGGCCGCCAAGACTAGCGCGCCGACTCCAAAAACGATCCAACTCATTGATTTCATAGGGACCCCCACGCAGTAGCCTACTCCTCTCCAGCAACGCGATCAATCTGCCCTTGCGGGACCTCGATATTGACTGACCGCGGGACTTGTGCAAAAAGGAAATCACTACAGAGCGCCGGTGATTCTCAACCGGGCCGTTGGAGAGAGATATGCGCGTCAGGATTGTTTTGCTGGCATCGATGGCTGCAACAACGCTGGCTGTGCCCGCGTGGAGCCACCATTCCCACGCCAATTACCGCACAACCTCGTACGTCAATCTGGAGGGCACGGTCACCGAGGTCCACTGGATGAATCCGCACACGTGGATCTATATCGAGGTCATGGACGATGCCGGCGAGCCGGTGATCTGGGCGCTCGAAGGCGCGAGCCCGACGACGCTCAGAGCCGACGGCTGGGAGCGCGACGACGTTCAGGTCGGCGACCAAATCAAGGTCCGCTGCCATCAACTCATGGATGGATCCAACGGCTGTCTGCTCGGCTTCGTGACACCCGAAGGCGGTGTCGAGAAAGAATATGATTGACCGCACTCACGTGCTTGCCGTACTCGTGCTGCAACTCGTAGCAAGCAGCGCTTTCGCACAGAACTGGATCGAGTACATCAATCGCGAAGAGCGGTTCATGGTCAACTTGCCCGGCGCACCTAAGGTCAGCGAGACGACGCATATCTCCGCGTTCGAGGTCGTTTACCCCGCCAAAGTGTTTTCGGTCGAGACCGCACGCGGCGACTATTCCGTGACCGTCGTCGACTACACCGAGCATGTCCGACGGCACCGCGAACGTACCGATGGCACGGAAGCGAATTCCAGCAATGCCGTACCGATCATGGACGTGCGCGCCTCAGTTGCGCATACGGCAAACCAGTTCCGTACGCGGGGCGGCGAGGTCACCTATGACGGGTGGGTCGATGTCGAGAAGATCGAAGGACACCAGCTGCAGATCACGAATCCCGATCAAACACGCAGCTTCATTGCCATCTTCCTCGAGGCGGCCCGGCTTTACATCCTCGAGGCCACCGTCCCGCGCGGCTACCCGCCGCCCGTACTATTTCAGTCCTCGATGGGGTTTCTCGATGAGGAAGGACGGCGCATTCGCTATGTCGTCGATGTCGATGGACAGCGGACCCGCATCGACGTTGGCTACGATTGGATTGGCGGGGACCCCGACGCAACGGCAGACCAGATCGTCGAATAGCAACTTGCGACCACTGCGCCGGCGTCACAAACAGAGACAGCTGTCATGAAACCAAGCCTGATGGCAGTCATTGTTGCCGTACTTGCGCCAGCTGCGATGGCACATCACAGCGATGCTGGCGTCGACATGGGCACCGTCGTGGAATTCGATGGGACCGTGACCTCGTATCACTGGCGCAATCCCCACGTTTACTTCAGCGTCCTCAGGACCGAGGCAGACGGTCAGGCGCGCGAATGGGAATTGCAGATGCCTTCGACGAATACCATGACGCGCATGGGCTGGTCGCGTGAATCGTTAGTCGAAGGCGACGAAGTCACCGTTTATACACACGTGGCTTTAGATGGGCGCCCCTACGGCATTCTCGAATACGCCACAAAAGCCGACGGCACCGTGCTCGCCACGTCGTTCGACTACGGCTCTGGCACCATCGATCCCGTCTTCGACACGGGCGCGAATCCCGCGACGGACTCGATAGAGGGTATTTGGATCGCAGACCGATCGAAGCTCACGCTCTACCCGGGTGGTTTCGACGGCTTCTTCCGTGCTCAGCTCGCGCTGACCGAGGCAGGCGCCGAAGCGCAGGCGAGTTTTGACGAGCTTTCCGCTGAGAACCCGGAATCGACCTGCATTGGCCGGCCGACGCCAGCAATGATCGTTTCCACAACGATCTTCCCGATTCAGATCGCATTTAACGAAGCTAGCGAGACCATCATGATCCGGACCGAGCTCTACGACGAGGAGCGCACGGTCTACATGGACGGCCGCGGCCACCCCAATCCCAGCGAGCGTTTCGTCACGGGCCATTCGATCGGGTATTGGGAAAGCGATACGCTCATCGTCGATACAGCGAACTTCATCGATCACCGCTCGCCGTATCAGATCGGCGTGCCATCGGGTGGGCAGAAGCACGTCGTCGAGCGATACCGGCTGGGCGAAGACGGCACGCGCATCGTCGTCGATTTCACGCTGGAAGATCCCGAGTATCTTTCCGAGCCGCTGACGCATTCGAGAGAGCTGATCTATTCTCCTGAGCTCGAGATCAACGAGTTCAATTGCGATCCGGAAACGACGCGGCGATTCATCATTCCCTGAAAAGTAGGAACAATGATCAAGATTCACATAAGATTTTTAGCGATTGCCATTCCCGCGCTTGGCCTGGGACTCTCCGCGCACGCGCATCACAGCGACGCAGGGCTAGACCTCGACAACGTAATCACGATCGACGGAACGGTCCGCGAGTTGAGCTGGCGCAACCCGCATGTCTATTTCACCGTCGCGGCAACCGATGACGCCGGACAGCCCATCGAATGGACCGTGCAGATGGCCTCGGTCGCCACGGTCTCGCGCATGGGTTGGTCGCGTGACTCGCTCGAGGTCGGCGATCGTGTTTCAGTCGGCGCATATCCCGCTCGCGACGGCCGTCCCTACGCCAAGTTTCTTTCGATCGAACGCATGACCGGGCCGGTTTTGCCGACGTCGTTCGACAGCGCCGGCGAAGTGCGCCTCGCAGGTCCCGAAGCGACGGCCGTAGCCTCGAGCCTCGCCGGTCGATGGATGGCGGACCCGGATCAGGTCAATTCGTATCCAGGGCGCATCGACGGCCTGACCAGAGCGCTGCTCACGCTGACGGACAAGGCGCAGGCCGCACAGGCAGCCTACGATGAGAACTCCGCGGAGAACCCCGAGCTGCGCTGCATTGGCCGGCCGACCCCGGCGATGATCGTCTACACGGACCTCTATCCGATGGAGCTCGAATTTACCGAGGACGGGCAGCTTCTCTATATCCGCAGCCAGTTCATGGATCAGGAGCGCATCGTCTATCTGGATGGCAGAGAGCACCCCGATGCATCGGAACGCTCTCACGAAGGTCATTCGATCGGCTGGTGGGAAGACGACACGCTTGTCGTCGATACGCGCAATTTCGCCGATAACCGCTCACCGTACCAGAACGGCATCCCGTCGGGCGCCCGCAAGCACGTCATCGAGCAATACCGGCTGACTGACAGCGGCACCGGAATGAGCGTCGAATTCATGCTCGAGGATCCCGAGTTCATCGCCGTGCCGATGACGCATTCGAGAGAACTCGTCTACGTCCCGGACGCCGACATGTCTCCGTTTAACTGCGACCCCGATTCCACGAGGCGGTTCCTAACCCGGTAAATCTCCGAGAACGATCTAACAAAAATATCTTTTGATGCTGAATTCGAATCGAAGATAAGAATTAACGCACAGTCGAAACGAGACGAAAAGAAACTGAAATCGACGGGGAGGTGGATATGGAACCAAGAGCTCTATGCATTTTCGTAGTCGCGCTGGCGGCCACCGCAGCGCCTGCATTGGGGCATCACTCGCACGCCAACTACTGGGAAACCGAGTGGGTCGATCTCGAGGGAACCGTGCAGGCGGTGCATTGGGTCAATCCGCATACCTGGATCTATCTGGACGTAGCGCATGAGGAAGCCGCCAAGTCCGGCGCGTGGGCGCTCGAAGGCGCGAGCGTCACGACGTTACGCCGCGACGGCTGGACCGCAGACAGCATCAAGGCAGGAGATTCGCTGACCGTGCGCTGCCATCCGCTCAAGGACGGCTCGCGGGGCTGCCTGATGGGCTTCGTCGTCATGAACGACGGATCCGAAAAAGAATTCGACTGAACCGATCATTCGAGATCAGTCGGAGGGGGAATCATGCGCCGTACGATTTACACGCTACTCGCCGTTTTATTCTGCAGTGGTACTGTGCACGCCCAGAGCTGGAGTGAATTCGTCGATAGAACGGACCGCTTCATCGTCAACTTCCCGGGAGAGCCGGATATCTCAGAGATCTCCTATACGAGCGAGCTCAATGCCCAGATCCCCGCACGCGTCTACTCGATCGACAACGAAGCGGGCCGGTACTCGATGACGGTCGTCGACTACACGCAGGCCTCGCGGGTGCACGAAGAGCTCTGCCAGACGCTCTCGGACTACGAGTGCGATGGTAACGAGGTGTTCACGGAGGTCCGCGGCGCGATTGCGTTCGCGGCCTGGAACTATCGCAAGCGCACCGAAGGTGAGATCACGTATGACGCTTACGCTCAGGTCGACGGCGTCCCGGGCCATCAGCTGCAAATCACGAATCCGGACGGGTCGCGCACGTTCGTCGCGATCCATCTCGATGCGCGCCGCCTCTACATCCTCGAGGGCACGGTTCCCGCGAACGCACCGCCGCCGGGCCTGTTCCAGCAATCGCTCGGCATTCTCGACGAGCAGGGGCGAAGGATTCGTTACCGCTACGATGACAACGACCGGCCCTACCGCATCGAAGTCAGCGAGGAGTGGGCGCTCGAGGGCGCCGAGCGCTGACGGCGGCCCGGTCGTGCCCCAGGCGCTACCGGCCGAGATAGGCCTGGACCGTCTCCCAGGCGACGGCTTGCAGAAATGCCGCAGTATCGGCGTCGACGCCTGCCGTGTACGCGTTGCCGACGGGCGACTCACCTAGCAGCGACGCATAGATCGTGCAGGCGGCGAGATAGGTCCCGAGCGCGCTCGGGTGGCGCCGGTCGGCGTTGTAGAGATTCAAGTCCGGCCGTCGCTCGATGGACTTCGCGAATGCGAGGCCAGCCGGAATCACGAGCGCGTTGTTGGCATTCCCTGCCCGCGTGTACTGCTCGGCGAGCGGCGCAGTCATTTCAGGCCGGTCGGCATACGCCCACGTCATGAAGAACACAGGTTCGGCGCCGTGGCGACGCACAGTCTCGCTGTGCTCTTCCGCCAATTCCCAGAACAGATCCTTGAGCTGCGAGTGGATCGGGCACTGGCTGCAGTCCATCAATATCGCGACGTCGAAGAGCCTTTCGAAGTCATTGAAGACGATGTCGTTATTCCTGAAAGAATATTCGCCGATTGCCTCGGGCCGGAAGTAACTGTCAACGTCGTGCCATTTGAAGCCTGAGCCAGAGATCGCTACGAGTGTCGTGCGCAGACGCTGCTCGGCACCGGCTGCCGCGACGAGCCTTGCAACCTGTCCCTGCATACCGTTGTTGTAGTAAAAAAAGCTGTTTCCGATGAAGATTGCGGACGCGGGCCGATCGATCTCGGTGACGTCAGGCGTCGTCTGCGCCAGTAGATTCCCTGAACCGAGCAGGGCCAGCAGTGCTAAGAAGCACGGCACGGGCAGCACGCGAGATCGCCCGAGCGTTGCCGCAACACTCATCGGGGTCAATCCCAATGCATCTCGACGCCGTGGCCGCGCGCCGAGTCGCCGTGCAGCGGCGTCACGAAGCCGAGCAACCCGCCGTTCGTGCCGTCGCGAAGCAAGTGGATTCTGACTTTGACACGGTCGCCCGGCTGGACGTCCTCGGGCTTAACGCCGTTCTCGTAGATCTGCGCCGGATTAGCAGCCTCTATTGCCCAAGTCGTCACTTCACCGCTCGCATCGGTGACATCGAGATACATCCAAGAATGCGGATTCATGATCAGAACGTCGCTGACCGTGCCTTCGAGCTCCGACCAGACCGTTATCTCATAGGCGTTGTGCGAATGATGGGCCCAAGAAGTCGATATAACGGCAACGGTGCTGACTGTAATCAGAATCGTCGTTGCAAAGCGTGTGAGTTGCCGAATCATGATTTTGTACCTCGCTAAACCTGCTTATCTGACTCGCGGCGGCGCCGGATAGCCATTCGAATAGAGCCGCGTTCCAACCCAGTCGTAACGAATCCGCTGGTACTGCTCATCGAGAAACTGCACTGAAATCTGGAAAAGCCCCGGGGCCGGCGCGCGCGGCGGAACCGTGGACTCGAAAATATACAGCCGGTCCTCGTGCATGTGGACAGTAGCCGATGTTCGCGAGCCATCGGGGTTCGTCAGTCGCACGTCATGGCCTTCAACCCGGTCGGAGTTGTAATGCGCGTAATGAGTCACGTCGACGCCATCGCGATTCATGAGGTTCCATGAGGCGTAGACGATGGCACCGCGGACATCCTCGGGCCCATCGTCCTGGCACTGGTCGCCGTCACCGCCGTCGGCGATGCAGCGCGCGTTACGCGCGAGGTGAATCTCGACCGCATCCCTGTAGTCGACGGCTGTGACCGAGTAGCTATAGCCGTTATTCTCGTAACTGTAGACGCGCCCGGGCAGCTCGATACGGTATTCCGTCGGATAGACGATTTCCTCAACGCTCGGCTCACCCGGAAAACTCACAGCGAAATAGTCCTGTTCGCTGACGTACTGCGACCAGGTCGTGCGCTGAGCAAAGGCCGGCCCGGAAAACAACAGTGCGAAGGCGGCTGTCGTGCATGAAACTCGGATCATGGTGTCTCCTGAACGTGTCGTGGCTACCGTTCGGCGCGGCGCACAACCTTGCGCCTTTTCACGCCGGCCTCGTCGGCAATCTTATTCGCGTCGTCGCCCGCACGCAGCGGACCCTTGCGTCGCATTTCAACTAACAGGTCCTCGCTGAGCTTCTCGATCGCCGCGAGCTGCTCGCGGTTGAGCGCGTCGAGGCGTTCTCCGAGCTTGTCGGCATTGAAACCCGCCATGGGTACCCCCTTGTGTTGTTCTTCTCGTCGGCCGACGTTGTTCGTGGCCACCCGGCAATCTTAGCGCAAAAATTATCCTGGCTGGCATGGCCCGCCGCGGCGAAGACCCGCCGCGGTGGGCCAGCCGTCAGTCAGGTCCCGATCTCGACAAGGGCGACGCGATTCACGGCGCTGCACGCGAGCACGAGCTTGCCGTCTGCCGTCGCCATCATATTGCGCACGACCCCACCGCCCGACGGAATCGGCCAGGACTGGAACGTCTCGGTTTCCGTGTCGAACCGCACGAGCACGTTCGGCCGCGGGAACGACTCGACGTACCAGACGACGTTGCCGATCGTCGCGATACCGTAGGGCTGTGAGCTTTCACCGCTGGGCGAAAGCCATTCGCGGTATTCGCCCGACTTCGGATCGAACCGGCCGAGATAACCGCGCGGGAAGTCCGTGTACCAGACGGCATCGTCGGGCGTCAGCGCTATCCGTCGCGGGCGCGAGTTGGCGTGCGGCATCTCGTACTCCGTGATTTCGCCCGAGACCGGATCGACGCTGCCGAGCCGATTGCCCCAGAAGTCGACGTACCACGGCTCGCCCCTGGTGTTAATCGCGATACCGTAAGGAAAAGCGCCGTCAGTGGGCGCAGCCGAAATCTTCATTTCCTCGGTTGCCGGATCGACACGGCCAACGTGACCCGACATCGTCGTGAACCAGACGGTGCCCTCATCATCGACGATCGGCGTGTGCGGATGGTGCACGCCCTCAGGCAGTGAATAGTCCGTCACATCGCCCGTGCGCGGGTCGAGCTTGCCGAGATAAGCCTCATAGTTGCCCGTGAACCAGACATCGCCGTTGCCATCCTCGACGAGACCGTGCGGCCCGGAATTCGGTATCTCGAGCGGAAATTCCCGTGTCTTGCCCGTCGCTGTATCGACGTGCCCAATGCGGTTAGCGTACTGCCCGGCCCACCAGATCGAGCCGTCGGCCGCTGGCGCGGGATCGTGAGGCCGCGAACCCAGCGTCGGCGCGAGCCATTCACTGATCGTCACCTCGACCGGGCCGGGAACCAGCACCGGGTCCGTACCCGGCTTCTTCGGGAAATGCTCCGCGAGGTAGCCGACGACCGAGTTTTCCAAATCGTCGGGCAGCGCGATCATCGTGCTGATCAGCGCCCTCCAGCCGTCCTCGGTAAAGCCCCTCGCGTTCGGGAGGTAGTCGAGGCGATGGCAGGCAACGCACGCGCCCTCGATGAAGGCCTTGGGCTCACCTTCGGGCAACTGGACCGCGGGGTCAGCACCTTGCGCCAAAGCGGTTATGGGAAGCACCGCCGCTAAGACCATTGACGCGACGATCGGATTCGTTCTTATTTGCTCGAGCATCGTTCAGTCCCCCCTATTGTGTAGAACGTCATTTTACTGATTTCGGGAACATTAACATCCACCAGCACTCCGGCAGCTTCGCCGATCACCTCTGGGTCGAAATGCGGCCACTCGAGTGTAATACTCCCCGAGCTGGGCCGCAGGGTGGCCGATGACGGCGAACCTCGCCGGCTGCCTCACGATCTGCCCATTACCGCGTCTCTGGAGAAAAACAAGAATGAACAAACGCGCCGTCAGAATGAGCCCATTCCTATCGGCATGCTCCTCGATGCTCGTTGCCTCGACACTCGCCTCGGTGGCGCTCGGCCAAATCGACGTCGCCGATCACGTCCGGGCCGCGCGTAACAGTGCCGGCGCGGACTGGTCGCAGGTCGCCGACTTCTTTTGCGTGGAGGGTGCCGCGACGACGCCAAGCACGGACCATCCGATCCTCGAGCCGACGCGAATCTTCGACAATCTCTACGTGATCGGCCGGTCGAGCACAGTCGTCTACGCAATAACGACGTCCGCAGGCATCGTGCTGATCGACTCCGGGTACGCTGACCAGGAGGAGTCCGTGCTGCTGGCCGGAATGGCCGAACTCGGCCTCGATCCGAATGACATCCAGACCATCATCATCGCCCACGGTCATGCCGATCACTATGGCGGCTCGGCTTATCTGCAATCGCGCTACGGTGCGCGCGTCGTAGCGGCCGCCGAGGACTGGGACCTCATGGAGCGAGCAGCTCAGTCGAGCGACACCCCCACGCAACCGAGCCGAGACGTCGAGGCACAGGACGGCCAGCCGATTACGCTCGGCGACACCGCGATTACGCCGATTTTCATACCCGGCCACACGCCGGGATCGCTCGGGCTGATCTTCCCGGTCCGGGATGGCGACGAGACGCACATGGCTGCGTTATTCGGCGGAACCATTTTGCTCTCTGGGCGCATATCGGACGAGGGGCTCGAGCAGTACGCTCGCTCTCTCGACCATTTCGGCGCGGTAGCGACCGAGATGAGCGTCGACGTGGAGATCCAGAATCATCCCCTCTTCGACGGCATGGCCGAGAAGCTCACGCAGCTCGCGGCAAGATCACTCGGAGGACCCCACCCGTTCGTGCTTGCAAGAGACAGCTACGGGCGTTTCACGAGCGTGATCGCGAGTTGCATGCGGGCCGAGCTCGCACGCCGCGCTACGCGCTGATCGACTCATTTATCTCGGCGAAAGGAGTGTTATCCATGGATCTTTCTATCCGCCCCATACTGTGCCGCGCGCCCGTCCTCGCGGCAGCCGCATTGACGATTGTCTTGACTGGCTGCGGAGGCGCTGGCCCGGCGTTCGAGTACATCCATCTGCCCGGGACGCAGGCCGCCGAAGGCGCCAATATGCCGTTTACTTCCGCGATCAGAGTTCGCTCGGGAAACATCGTGTTCCTGTCCGGCACGACAGGGGCGCCGACCCCGCATAGTCATCCGCACGTGCCGTCCGAGTTCGATCATCTCGACTTCAGCACAGAGGCACAGGCCACTGCGGTCATGGAGAGCTTGAAAACGATGGTCGAGGCGGCCGGCGGGCGGCTCCAGGACATCGTTCAGGTCACCCGGTTCGTTCGGGACGTCGGCGCCAACCAGGACGCCATTAACGAAGTCATGAACCGCTACTGGGGGCCGGATCACCGCCCGACGAGCACGACGATCGAGATCGTGCGTCTGGCAACTGATCCACGCTTCGTCCTCGAGGTCGAAGCGGTTGCGGTCATCTCCGACTGAGTCTGAGCATTCGTTAGCGAATCATGGACTGTCTAGGTAGCGAGCGCTTCTCTCTGGCTAGACTTGGGAGCTTTCCGCGCGGCTCGGGTTAGACTCGAAGCTGCATACTATAAAGAACTCAATGGGGGAGACATGCGCCACCTACTACGCTACCTAATCGGTCCGGTGCTGCTGGCTGTACCGTTGTCTTTCGCTCTCGGGCAGAGCCGAGAAACGCTCGACATCTTCGTCATAGATACCGAAGGGGGGGAAGCCGTTCTTTACATCGCGCCGACGGGCGAGACGATGCTGTTCGACACGGGCCGCCCGGAGACCTTCAACCGTATCTTGGCGCTCGTCCAGCAGGAGCAAATTCCCGTACTGGACTATGTCATCGTCTCGCACTACCACGGCGATCATGTCGGGGGCGCTGGTGATCTACCGTCGCTGCCGGTCCGAAATTTCAGACAGTTTCTCGATCACGGCCCTTACACGACTGAAGTACAGCCGCAGCAGCGCGCGAACTTCGAGCGTTATCTCGCCGTGCGCAACATCGCCAAGGCGCGGCGGGCCGAGCCCGGAGAGACGTTCTCGTTCGGCGATGTCGACGTGCATGTCGTGGCCTCATCGGGCGAGCACATCGACACGCCTTTGGCCGGCGCTGGCGCGCCCAACCCCCTGTGCAGCAATCACGTGCCGAAGACGGACATTCGCGCTGTAGAGAACGACGAGGCCGTATCCGTCGTGGTTCGCTACGGCGAGTTCGTGTTTCTCGAGCTCGGCGACATGATCTGGAATCACGAGCAGCAAGTCGTGTGCCCAGACAACCTGCTCGGAACCGTCGATGTCTACCACACGTCAGGACATGGCGCGCACTGGGGCTCGAACCCTGTCATGGTGCACGCCGTTCAGCCGAGAGTTGCGGTCATGAACAATGCGCACGTCAAGGGTGGCGACACAGTGACCTTCGACACGCTGCGCAGCTCGCCACGCATGCAGGACGTATGGCAGATACACTTCTCGTCCGAGAATGCGCGAGCGCGAGACAACTCGGCAGACGATCTCATCGCCAACCTCGACGACGCACCTGGACACGTCGGGCACTACATCAAGTTCTCCGCGAGGCCCGACGGTAGCTTCACGGTCATGAACAGCCGCAACGGGTTCACGAAAAACTATCCGGCGGTCTCCGGGCATTGACCGGCTCGGGCGTCGAGAGCGCGCTATACTCGGGTGCCCTCATGGCGTTTAAGGAACTTTGCATGCGCATGCGACTGGCGGGCGTAACGATCGGTCTGGGCGTTACCGCCCTCGTCGCGGCGGGTTCACTTGCCGCGCAGACGCCGATTCCGGGAGAGTTTCCCGACTATTCGCCGCCGCGCACAGCCGACGGACACCCCGACCTCAACGGCATCTGGCAGGCCATGACGACGGCCAACTGGGATATCGAAGCGCACGGTGCCGGACCGGGTCCGTACCCCGAAATACTCGGCGCGTGGGGCGCGCAGCCGCCCGGCTTGAGCATCGTCGTAGGCGGCACGATCCCGTATCAGCCTTGGGCGCTCGAGAAAAGGCGCGAGAATTTCGAAAGGCGAACGGAAATCTCTGTGCCCGGCGACGGCGTCGATCCACCGCTCGGCGATCCCGAGCTCAAGTGCTGGATGCCCGGCGTGCCGCGCACGATGTACATGCCGTATCCTTTTCAGCTCGTGCAGACGCCCGAGTTCGTGCTGCTCGCACACGAATTCAACGGCACGGCGCGTATCGTGCGCATGAACTGGGAGGAGGAATCGCCGGTCGACGACACCTTTTTCATGGGCTGGTCGCGCGGTCGCTGGGATGGCGATACGCTCGTCATCGACGTGACCGGGCTCAATGAAGACAACCGGTTCGATCGCGCCGGAAATTTCTATAGCGCTTCCGTGCACATCGTCGAGCGGCTCACGCTCGTCAGCCCTTACCATCTCATGTACGAGGCGACGATCGAGGACCCGAACGTCTATACACACCCGTGGACGATCCGCTTTCCACTCTATCGCCGCATGGAGCAGCACGCGCAGGTCATGGAGTTCAAATGCCAGCCATACGTCGAGGAGATGCTCTACGGCCAGTTCACGAAACCTGGTGCGGACTGAGGTTTATCGGAGGAATTGAGCGATGCGCCGTTTATCGATTTCCAGCATGGTAGTTACTGCGACAGCCACTGCGCTGTGCGTGGCACCGAAGACCTGGAGTCAATCCGCGCAAGATGACTGGACGCCGCCGCGAACACCCTGGGGCGATCCGGACCTGCAAGGCATCTACAACTACGCGACAGTCACGCCGCTCGAGCGTCCGGTCGAGCTCGGCGAGCAAGTCGTCTTCGATGAGGAGGAAGCAGCCGTGCTCGAGGAGGAGATGGCTTATGCCATGGACCAGGACCGCCGCGACGGCGGTAACGAGGCCGATGTCGCGCGCAACTACAACAACCTCTGGACCGATACCTCGCGCACGCAGCTCACCGAGGACAACCGCACGTCGCTGATCGTCGACCCGCCGAACGGACGGCTACCGCCACGTGTCGAGCACCCCATGACGCCCGAGCGAGCAGCCGCGGCCAGAGAAGCGGAGCTGTCGCTCAAGCGCTTCACGCTGGGCTTTCACGAGAGCTATCACGATGCAGACGTTGGCAACCGCTGCATCATTCGCCGGCGCAACGAAGGCGGCGGACATCCCTATCTGCCGGCGCTCTACGCCAATACGGCGCAGATCTTCCAATCTCCCGGCTACGTAGTGATCTATGCCGAGATGATTCACAACGCGCGGATCATTTCGGTGGATGGACGCCCTCCGCTACCGGATAGCGTCGAGACGTGGCTCGGCAGCCCGCGAGGCCGATGGGAAGGGGATACACTCGTCATCGAGACAACGAACTTTCTCAAGGCCGACGACATCGGCAGAACAGGCGTGGTTTACCGCAACGCCGATCCCGAGACGTTTCGAATCGTAGAGCGATTCCGGCGTACGGGCCCGGAGACGCTCGAATACGAGGTCACGATGTCAGACCCGAATACGTGGACGCAGCCGTTTACGATCCGCGTGCCGTGGAACGAGACCGACGGCCAGATCTATGAGTATCAGTGCCAGGAGTGGAATTACGATCTGTACTTCTGGCTCAGCGGCGCGCGCGAGCGCGAAGCGCGCGGAGAAGTGTTCGACCCCGATGCGGAACTAGACTAGAGGTAATACCGATGCGCAATACGCTAACGACAATCGTTGCCGGAGCCTTGCTGGCGGCGCTCGCCGCGCCGGCCGGAGCCCATCACGCGTTCGCAGCCAACTTCGACGCGAACAAGCCCATCAGGTTCGAGGCCGTCATCACGAAGATGGAATGGATCAATCCCCACGTCTGGATTCACGTCGATGCCAAGATGCCCGACGGCAGCGTCGAGCAATGGATGATCGAGGCGGGCTCGCCGAGCATGCTGTTCCGCCGGGGAATTGACAAGAACTCCGTAGCCGCCGGCATGGAAGTCATCGTCGAAGGCTACCAGGCACGCAACGGCTCGCGCCGCGCCAACGGCCGCGACATCACGCTGCCCGACGGGCGCAATCTTTTCTTGAGCGGCGCTGGAGACGGGCCCGGAGAGTAACCGTGCACCGAACGGCTCGCACCAACGATCCGACGCGATAGCCCGTGCAATGAAAACGCCCGTTGCACCGCGAGTAGCCCACGTGGCTGTAGCGACTGCGATCTGCATCACGGTTGCCGCATGCCAAGCGTCTTCGGACGGCGATGACATTCGAGTCGTTCCGACGTTCCGCAGCGATCCGGGATGGCCGAACGTACCCGCTCAATGGCGCCTCGGCGAGGTCTCGAGTATCGCGATCGATGCGCAGGACAACGCATGGTTCCTGCATCGGCCTTACTCACTACCCGACAACGAAGCAGATCTGTCCGCGCCGCCGGTCGTGGGTTTCGACGCGAGCGGTAACTTCGTCGATGCCTGGGGCGGACCCGGCGCCGGCTACGAGTGGCCCGAACGCGAACATGGTATGCAGGTCGACCACGAAGGCTACTTCTGGATCACAGGCAACAACTGCCCGGCTACGACCGAGCGCGGTCTCGGACCGGTCTCGGACGATCAGGTGCTCAAGTTCACCGCGGACGGCGGGTTCGTCCTGCAGATCGGGCGCACCAACTCGAGCCGCGGTAATGCCGACTCGGCGAACTTGAACGAGCCGGCCGATGCGGTCGTGCATCCGCCGACGAACGAGGTGTTCATCGCCGACGGTTACGGTAATCATCGCGTCGCCGTCTTCGATGCCGATACGGGCGCCTTCAAGCGCCTGTGGGGCGCTTTCGGCAACGTGCCCGAGGATGCTGACAACTGCCCACGCGTGTTTACAGACTCGGTACCCGACGGACCCGGACCGCCGCAGTTCAGCATCGTGCATGCGATTCGCGTGTCGAATGACGAGCTCGTCTATGTCGCCGACCGCGAACACCGTCGCGTCCAGGTGTTCACGCTCGCCGGCGACTACATCGACCAGATCATCTACCGCGACGCGCCGTTCGCGCGCAATCTCGCGCTGTCAGCCGACGACGAGCAGCGATTCCTCTACGTCGGCGGAGGCGCAGGGATCATGGTGTTCAACCGGGAAAGCCTCGAGCTGCTGACCACGATCGAGACGACCGTCGGCACCGGTCATCTCATTCAGACCGACTCCCTAGGCAATATCTACATTGCTGCAACGGGCGCCGGCTACGAACGGCTGATCTTCACGGGGCTAACGACTTCGGCGGCCAACTAGGGTTATGCCTACGCCCTAGAGCAGGGACAGCTGCGGACCGTCCGCGGTCGGGCGTTTGAAAATCGTCCTGTCGAGCTCCGGGAGATCCCGGTCGAGTCCATACTTGCGTACGGCCAGATCGAAGCGCCTGGCCAGCAGATCCGCGAACTGACCCTCGCCGCGGTAGCGCGTACCGAAGCGTGGATCGTTGTCACGTCCACCGCGCAGCGCGTGAATACGCGACATGACGTGGGCTGCTTTGAGCGGCTCGTGATCGCTCAGCCATTGGCGAAACAGCCGCTTCACCTCATGCGGTAATCGCAGCAAAACGTAGCGCGTACTCCTCGCGCCGGCCTCGGCCGCGGCCTCGAGTATGCGCTCGAGCTCGTGATCGGTGAGCACGGGGATGACTGGCGCGACGAGAACGCCGGTGGGAATACCCGCATCGGCGAGCTTTCGAACTACGGCGAGACGCGCTGCAGGCGACGCCGCGCGCGGCTCGAGCGTACGTTTCAGCGATGGATCGAGTGTCGTTATGCTGATGTATACGTTAATCAGACTGCGACGTGCCATGTCAGCCAACAGATCCAGGTCGCGAAAAATCAACGCTGCACCTTTGGTCACAACGGTGGCCGGATGATCGTATTTCGACAACGTCTCCAGGATGCTGCGTGTAACGCGGTACGTCCGTTCTATCGGCTGATAGGGGTCGGTGTTTGCACCCAGGGCGATCGGCGAGCAACGGTAGCTCTTTGCGCCGAGTTCCGTCTCCAGAAGCTCGGCTGCGTTCGGCTTGTAAAAGAGACGCGACTCGAAATCGAGGCCCGGCGATAGATTCATGACGGCATGACTCGGCCGTGCGTAGCAGTACACGCAACCGTGCTCGCAGCCGCGATAGGGATTAATCGACTGATCGAAAGGAACGTCGGGCGACTTGTTACGCGCGATGATGCTGCGCGCCAGATCTCGTTGGACCGTCGTCGTTAGCGCGGGGACGGGCTCCTCGAGAATGCCCCAACCATCGTCAGCGGCCTTCGAGCGCGTCGGCTCGAAGCGGCCGGCCGGATTCGAGCCCGCGCCGCGGCCCGTGCGCACTGTATGGCGATCCATGCAGGACATGCGCGAAGTATACTGGATATTTATCCAGTGACCATGGCCTGAGATTCAGGGGTCTCGGGCCGTTCGCGCTCAGCCCTGCCGAGCCAAAGATCACGGCAGATTCTGCCCGCTGCGCGTCCGCTTCTCGGATTGAAGCGGACCCTCCGATGGTATATTCCCAGCACTGCGTCGAGCGGCTGAAAGTAGCCTAAACGGTCATTTCGCAAGCGCGATGGCACCAGCAGCAATTAGCAGGAATACGGCAAATAATCGCTTCAAACTTCGCTCGTCAATAGATCGAGCAAGGCTTACGCCAATTGGCGCAGCGATCAACGCAGTCACAGCCATGACGGCAAATGCCGGCACATAAACAAAACCCAGATGACCTTCTGGTAAGCCGGATTCAGACCACCCGGCGCTGACATACCCGATTGCTCCAAAGGCAGAATATACAGCTGCGCTCGCCGTTGATGTCCCAATCACAGTTCGCATGGGAATTGAGAATCTGGTCAAAAATGGAATGGCGAAAATGCCCGAGGCGATTCCGGCAATACTGCTGCCGATTCCGATTAGCACCAGCGTGAGACTTATCTCCAGTCGGTGTGCCTGATATGTTCGATCTGACTCCGATTGTTCTGGTCTTGAAAACAGCATGCGCAATGCTACGGCGCATATCACTGCAGAGACGTAAATTCCAAGAACTGTGGTGGGCAACAATCGGCTGACCCAGGGTCCTGCCAATGCACCGAGGGCGTATGGTAATACGGTGAGTCGAAACAACTGTACGTCAATGTGGCCAGCGCGATGTTGAGCGATGGCACCAGCGATGGCGCCAACGGCCATAGTTGCCATCGTGGTACCCGCAGCCAAGCGCAGCGAAGTACCGCTGGAGAGCGTGGCACCAAAGATGAGCGCCAGCGACGGCAACAGGACCAGGCTACTGCCGGTTCCAAGAACGCCGACGAGCAAGCCGCCAACTCCACTGGCGAGAACGTAAAGCCAAAAACTCAAAATGCGATTAGGAGGAGGGCGGTCATTAGTCTTGATTCTACAAAATGTCGGTGCAACTCGGCGCAAGTGCGTTCAGGTTCAGGCTGACGGTCTGCTGTTGGCCGGAAGCCGACATCGCTTAGCAGTTAATATGCAAGCTGAAAAACTCTGGGGGAAGAAAATGCCAGACGAAGTTGCCTTGCTGGCCTTTGACAATCCGGTGTTTCGCACCTATGCGCTGGCGGCCACTATTATGCTCTTGAAGTTGATGCTGCAGCCATGGATGACGGTAGCACGCATGATGAAAGTTCATGCCGGATTCAGAAGTCCGGAAGACGCTAAGAAAAGCCCACTCAATCCGAACCCGGAACCGGGGCAAGTTGAAGTTAACGAGTATGTTGACCGATCCCGCCGAATCAATCTGAATGACTTGGAGAGTATTCCGGGCTTTCTGATCGCGGGTCTCTTGTTCGTGCTCAGTGCTCCTTCGTTAATACTGGCCCAGATACTGATCTGGGGTTATGTCGGCGCTCGGGCGGCGCACTTTGTCGCCTATGCCACAGCCCAATTGCACGATGTTCGGGCATTCTGCTGGACGTGGAGCTCTGTTGCGGTGATCGCGATGGTTGGGTACACGTTGGGTAAGCTGCTTGGGCCACTTTGAGCGGCAACCTGGATGACCGCATATGGCGATTGCAGAAGTTCGCGAGCGTGGAAGTTTTTGCTAGGCGAGCGTCTCGAATGTGCCCCATAGCGGACGTAGAGCTGCGAGCCGAAAATTAACGTCGGTTAACGGTGAGTTTCGGGCTGTTGATTCAATCGATCGACACCACTCATTCGGTGAGTTGCTCTGCCGGTGAATCAAGACCCGGCCTACGTCAATCCCAATGACGCTCGACACCGTGGTCGCGTGCCTCATCGCCGTGCATTGGGGTAATGAAGCCGAGCAGACAACCGTTCGAACCATCTCGATGGCGATGGCAGCGTGCTTTGATGAGATCACCGGC
>JAOTTJ010000120.1 GCA_029864465.1 Gammaproteobacteria bacterium
TTCGATGGCTCATATCGGAACGCGTGCCGCCGAGCGCCCGGCCCCCGACGCGCTCCTGGCTCGAATTGCCACGTACGTGTCGGAGTTCGTGCCGATCGGCGCGACGGCGAGAGACACAGCGCACTACTGTCTGCTCGATACGCTCGGCTGCGGAATGCTCGCACTCAAATATCCGGCTTGCACGAAGCTGCTCGGGCCGCTCGTGCCCGGCGCCGAGATGCGCGGCGGTGCGCGCGTGCCTGGTACGCCTTACGAACTGGAGCCGGTAGCAGCAGCCTTCAATATTGGCGCGATGATCCGTTGGCTCGACTTCAACGACACCTGGCTCGCTGCGGAATGGGGGCACCCTTCGGATAACCTCGGCGGGATTCTCGCGCTCGCCGACTACCTCAGCCGAAGGCGTGTCGCGTGTGGCGATGAGCCACTACACGTCAGCGACGTGCTGACCGGGATGATCCAGGCTCACGAGATCCAGGGCGTACTCGCGCTGAAGAACGCATTCAATCGGGTCGGCCTCGATCACGTCTTGTTGGTGCGCATCGCAACGACGGCCGTGGCCGCACGCATGCTTGGCGGTACGCGCGAGCAAATCGTTGACGCTCTCTCAAACGCCTGGATAGACGGCGGGTCGCTCAGAACGTATCGCCATGCACCGAACACGGGCTCGCGAAAGAGCTGGGCGGCGGGGGATGCAACCAGCCGCGGTGTGCGCCTCGCGCTCATGGCGCTGCAAGGTGAGATGGGGTATCCATCCGCTTTGACGGCCGAGACCTGGGGTTTCCAGGACGTTCTCTTCGGTGGCGCGCCGATCGAGCTCGAGCGCGAGCTCGGCTCCTATGTGATGGAGAACGTACTGTTCAAGATTTCCTACCCGGCCGAGTTTCACGCGCAGACGGCAGTCGAGGCGGCCGTGACATTACACGGTCAGGTCCAAAATCGGCTCGAGGATATTCGAGAGATCGTCATCGAGACACAAGAAGCGGCCGTGCGCATTATCGACAAGACGGGATCCCTTGATAACCCTGCCGATCGTGATCACTGCCTGCAATACATGGTTGCCGTGCCGCTCATCTTTGGAAGGCTGACGGCAGACGACTATGAGGATGCGATTGCCATGGATCCGAGAATCGATGTGCTAAGGCAGAAGATGACCGTCACCGAGAACGAGCAGTTCAGCGACGACTATCTCGATTCTGAGAAGCGCGCGATCGGCAACGCCGTGCAGATATTTTTCAAGGACGGTACGCGCACGGAGCGGATCGCCGTGGATTACCCCATCGGGCATCGACGACGCCGAGCTCAAGGAATTCCGTTGTTGCTCGAAAAATTCGAGCGAAATCTCAATACCCATTTCGATGAGGCACAAGTGAGTCGTATCCTCGAGGCTTGCAGCGGTCGCTCTGAGCTCGAGGCGATGCCGGTACCCGAGTTCATGGACCTCTGGGTGAAGTGAGAATGACTGCAGAAATTCACAAACATCCCAAGACCATTGCGAGCAGGCTGACCGAGGACCTGACCGAGGCAATAGTCCGCGGCGAGATCCCCGCCGGGAAGAAGCTCAGTGAGCCTGATCTTGCGCGTCGATATGAGGTGAGCCGGGGCCCACTGCGCGAGGCGTTGCGACGACTCGAGGGGCGTGGGCTCGTGCGCCACGTTCCTCATGCTGGTGCGCGCGTCGTCACGCTCGATCGGGACGAAATTCTAGAGCTCTCCGTCGTCCGTGAAGCGCTGGAAGGTATGGCAGCCCGCCTCGCTGCCGAGCGTATGAGTGATGCAGAGATCGATGCGTTGCGCAGATTGCTGGACGAGCACGAGAAGACGGTGCAGCGCACGCAGGGGCGGGAATATTTCCAGCAGGAGGGCGACCTCGATTTCCACTACCGGATCGTCCAGGGGAGCCGCAACCCCAAGCTCATCGCGCTGTTATGCGGAGATCTCTATCACCTGGTCAGAATGTACAGGTATCGCGCAAGCCAGAACGTATCGCGGCCACATAAGGCGCTTGCCGAGCACCGCCGCGTAGTGGATGCCATCGCCGAGAGGGATGGCGAGCTCGCCGAGCTCCTGATCCGGCGTCACCTTGGGGCCTCGCGCGCAAGCATCGCTGATCAGCTCGGGGGCCGAAACGAACGGGAGGGCGCCAGTGCCTGAACGTACGCTCCAAGCTGCGATGGAGGCGCAATGCCCGCTGCAGATTGCCGGTGCCATTAACGCCTACTGCGCGCTTCTGGCGGAGACAGTCGGGTTCAAGGCGCTTTATCTATCGGGTGCGGGCGTCGCCAATGCATCGTTCGGGCTGCCGGATCTTGCCATGACCAGTCTCAACGATGTGCTCGAAGAGGCGCGCAGAATCAGCGGTGTGAGCGAGTTGCCGTTGCTCGTCGACGCGGACACGGGCTGGGGTACGGCATTCAATATTGCGAGAACGACGCGGGAGCTAATCCGCGCAGGCGCGGCCGGCATGCATCTCGAGGATCAGGAGCAGGCGAAGCGTTGCGGCCATCGGCCGAATAAATCCATCGTCTCGACCGAGGAGATGTGCGACCGACTCAAAGCAGCCGTGGATGCACGGACGGACACGGATTTCGTCATTATGGCGCGCACGGACGCCTTTGCTCATGAAGGACAAGAGGCTTCACTCGACCGCGTGCGCGCTTATATCGACGCAGGCGCGGACATGATCTTCGCCGAGGCGCTCTACACGCTGAACGAATACAAGGCGTTTACCAGCGCTGTCGATGCGCCGGTGCTCGCAAATCTCACGGAGTTTGGCCTGACGCCGTGCTTCACGATCGAGGAGCTCAGGAGCGCAGGCATTGCGATAGCGCTGTATCCGCTCTCCGCGTTCCGCGCCATGAGCAACGCCGCACTCCAAGTGTATCGGGCGATTCTCGACGAAGGTACGCAGAGATCCGTGCTGGACACGATGCAAACACGTGAAGAGCTCTACGAGGTTCTCGGTTATCACGCCTACGAGGAAAAATTGGATCAGCTCTACGCGGCCAGGAGGAAGAAACCATGAATGCACAAACGACTGGCCCCGGCCTGCGAGGCGTATCGGCAGGAGAGACCGCAGTCGCTACATGCGGCAAGGAAGGTTTCGGGCTGACCTATCGTGGTTACGACATTCTCGACCTCGCCGAGGGCGCAACGTTCGAGGAAGTCGCCTATCTTTTGTTGCACGGCGAGCTCCCGGCTTCAACGGATCTCGAGGCGTACAGCACGACGCTGCGAGAAAAGCGCGAGCTGCCCAAGCCACTATGTGAGGTCCTCGAGCGAATTCCGCGATCTGCGCACCCGATGGATGTCCTGCGCACTGGCTGCTCCATGCTTGGTGCGCTCGAGCCCGAGCACGATTTCTCGCAACAGCTTGACGTCGCAAATCGGCTCATTGCGACCTTCCCGGCCATGCTGCTCTACTGGTATCACTTTGCACACGACGGTAGACGGATCGCGACGCAGACAGACGAGGATTCGGTCGCGGGTCACTTCCTGCATCTATTGCACGGCCATGCGCCAAGCGAAATGCATCGCCGCGCGATGGATGTCTCGCTTATTCTCTACGCCGAGCATGAGTTCAATGCCTCCACGTTTACGGCCAGAGTCTGTGCCGCCACGCTCTCGGACATGTATTCCGCGGTTACGGGCGGGATCGGCACGCTGAAGGGGCCATTGCATGGAGGGGCAAACGAGGCAGCCATGGAGCTTATCCAGCAATTTGATTCGGCGGAGAGCGCTCGGGCGGGCGTCAAAGCGATGCTGGATCAAAAGCAAAGAATCATGGGGTTCGGTCATGCGGTCTATACGGAGTCCGATCCTCGCAATGAGGTCATTAAGGCGTGGTCGAAGAAACTCTCCGCGGATGTCGGCGATATTGCGCTCTATCCTGTCTCAAAAGCTATCGACGAACTGATGTGGGAAGAAAAGCGGTTGTTTCCGAATCTGGATTTCTACAGTGCTTCCGCCTACCACTTCATGGGAATACCGACACAGCTGTTCACGCCGATTTTCGTTTGCTCGCGCATCAGCGGCTGGGCAGCCCACATCATCGAGCAACGTGCGAACAACAAGCTCATTCGGCCGGCGGCGGATTACATCGGTCCCGAGACGAGACCGTATGTCCCGTTGACCGAGCGCTCGTAGGCACGTGCGCGGAGTACGGAGATGACAGAGTCTTTCGAAACTCGTGCTCTAAATTCTCTCAAAATACTTTTCGAGATCGAGAAGAAAGCCAAACGCTAATGACCGCTTGAGGTCGGGACAGCCATGGTAAAACCGAAGAAATACGAAGTGGGCCTGGATCGGAACGAAGCCAATTACGTTTCGCTCTCGCCGCTGAGCTTTGCTCGCCGTACTGCTGAGGTGTTTCCGGACCGAGTTGCTGTCATCCACGGAGACACACGATTCACCTGGAGCGAGACTTACGCGAGATGCAGACGCCTCTCGAGCGCTCTCGTCGCACGCGGAATCGGCAAAGGAGATACGGTCGCCGTGATGGCGCCCAATGTACCCGCGCTCTTGGAAGCTCACTTCGGCGTACCAATGTGCGGCGCCGTGCTCAACGCCCTGAACGTCCGCCTCGACGCAAAGACTATTGCGTTCATCCTCGATCATGGAGAGGCGAAAGTGCTGATTACCGACCGGCAGTTCTCACCGGTAATCAGCGCCGCCCTTGAGATACTGGAGAGCAAGCCTCTGGTTGTCGACATCGACGACCCGCTCGCGACCTCCGGAGAGCTGCTGGGCGAACTGAACTATGAGCAGTTGCTCGACGAAGGCGACCCGGAGCACCGCTGGTCTCTGCCGCAGGACGAATGGGACGCCATCTCACTCAACTACACGTCCGGAACGACAGGAAACCCGAAGGGCGTCGTTTACCACCATCGCGGCGCCTATATGAACGCTATCGGCAACATACTCGCGTGGGGTATGTCCCACCGGCCCATCTATCTGTGGACTCTTCCGATGTTTCACTGTAACGGATGGTGTTTTCCGTGGTCCATCACTGCGATGGGAGGTACTCATGTCTGTTTGCGCGGCGTTGAGCCCAAAGCCGTCTTCGATTCGATTCGAGCTCACGACGTTACGCATCTTTGCGGTGCACCTATCGTCATGAACTTGTTGCTCAATTCCCCCGAGGCAGAGTCGTTCGACCTATCTCGAAGAATTCAAATTATGACGGCAGGTGCGGCTCCTCCGGCGGCTGTACTAGAGCGCATGGACACGCTCGGCTTCGATGTCACCCATACGTATGGGCTCACCGAGGTTTATGGACCAATTACCGTGTGCGACTGGCACCCTGAATGGAACGCCCGGACCGTCGCGGAACAAGCAACTCTGAAGGCTCGTCAAGGCGTAAAATATCAGGTTCAAGAAGATTTTTTCGTCGCCGACCCCGAGACACTTGCGCCGACGCCTTCGGACGGCGAGACGATGGGCGAGCTCATGTTCCGCGGCAACGTTGTTATGAAGGGTTATTTGAAGAATCCTGACGCGACTAGGGACGCGTTTTCGGGGGGGCTATTCCACACCGGCGATCTTGGTGTCACTCACCCGGACGGCTATATCGAGATCCGCGACCGGTCAAAAGACGTCATTATCTCGGGCGGCGAGAACATCTCCTCGATTGAAGTTGAGGGCGTTCTGTATCGTCACCCCGCCGTCATGGAGGCCGCTGTTGTGGCGCGACCGGATGACAAATGGGGAGAAACGCCCTGCGCGTTTGTCACGCTGAAATCAGGTGAGTCTGCGACGCAAGCCGACCTCATCGAGTTTTGCCGCGACAACATGGCTCACTTCAAGTGTCCAAAGACCATCGTATTCACAGATCTTCCCAAGACATCGACAGGAAAAATTCAGAAGTACGTCCTTCGTGAACAAGCCAAGGCGATGCTGAACGAACTTAAATAGGAAACTAGTCGATGAGTGGAACGACGTGATAGTCCTCAGTTCTGCTTGGCGTAGGCGCCGATCACGTCGCCGTCGGTCGAGACGCCGAGACCGTTCAAGAGACGATTGACGTAGTTGAAGTACCCACAGACCTGATTCGTCTCGAGAATCTCCCCGTCGTCTGCGCCCGCCTCGCGAAGTGCTGCGATATCGGACTCATCGATCTTCGCGACGTTGAGCGTGAGCTTCTCCGTATACCGTAGAAGTGCGAGATGCTTCCCGTTAAACGCGTCTTCGGGACGGCGCCCAGTCAGCGCGGTCAGCTTCGCGCCGTGCGCACCCTCTTCTCCTACCAACGACTGAAGGTTCTGAATATGATGTGCAAGGCTGTACGGGCACTCATTCAGAACGCTCGTATAAACCGCGACAGCCTCGAGAAACCACTTCGGCAACGTGTTTTCAGGGTGGTGCAGCGCCGCCTTGTAGAGTGCGATGTGGCCCGCCATCGTGTGCGGACGAAGTGAATGCACCTGCATGACGTTGTCTACGGTGCCGTGGGAAGTCGTGGCCATCTCGTAGGCGTTTACCAAATCTCCTGTGGCGTCGGATGGTGAGATGGTTTTAATCCAGGCGATCATTATTGACCTCGCTGTTGCTGGGCATGCGACAGTACGCGGTAGACCATAGGCTCGAAGAATTCTAGCGGCGGACTTTCGATTTCAGGATTGATTGCAACGATGTCGTATCGTTCGACAAACTTCGCCGTCCAATCGAAGTAGGGGTGGCCTCGCCAGCGCTCTCGCGCGTTGACGAACTCGTGATCTTCAGATTCCTGGTATTCGTGCAGGTGGATACGCTGAAAGATCTCGTGATGCTCCAACATCCACAGATTTTTTTCCGAAAGAAACGGTCGTAGCAGGCTCGCAGCGAACGAGCCATGATCATGAGGGCACACGATGAAGCCGAGATCGTGCAGCAGTCCAGCTACGATTGTCTCTTCATCATAGTCGTCCTGATAGAGAAGCAGCGCCGTCTGAAGGCAGTGCTCGAAGTTATTGATCGCATAACCGAAGGTTGGCGCATGCGCCGATGCCTTCAGCATCCCGAGGACTTGTCGGGGCAGCTCTGTCCGCAGGTATTCGTCGCGCTGATTATTTAGAACGGCCCAGTCGTCGCGACGGAAGTCGTCCATATTGAATGTTTCTACATAGCGCCAGTCCGGGCGCAGGAGCTGGTCGCGCTCTCCGGGCTTGCGACGACCGGGCTCGCCGGTATCGGGATCGGTAGGGGCTGGTCTACGTTTCGCCGGCATCGTCAGCGCGCCCGGAATCTCGGTATGCAAAGGCTTCGTTGAAGCGTGCGGTAATGTAGTCGGCGCAGAGAACGGGCTCATAGCGTGCGCGCTCGCCGGGGATTGTGGCAGGTTGAAGAACGGCATCCCAATTCGGATCGACGAACATCGCCATGGAATATCGCTCGCGATCGTCTGACCGGATTACGCGGTGCGGAGTCGATTCGAAACGGCCATTGCTCCAGCGCGCGAGCAGATCCCCGATGTTGACGACCAAGGTTCCGCTGATCGGTGGAACGTCCAGCCACGCACCGTTGCTTTGTCTGACCTGTAGGCCGCCGACGTCATCCTGACAGAGCAGAGTCAACATGCCGTAGTCGGTGTGCGCGCTGGAACCCAGTGAAGCAAGCTCTTTCGTGGCCTTACGTGGCGGATACCAGATGAGCGTGCCTCTGCTGATGGGTTTATCGAACGACTTGACGAAATAGTCTTGGGGAATGTCGAGACCGAGCGCGAACGCACGTAGCAGGTTCTCACCGCAATCTTGGGCCGCTTGGAAATATCGCACGAGAATTTCCCGCATTCCGGGTAGGAAAGCGGGCCAGCGGTTGGGTGCCAGTAAGCGATCCCCGGCCCGATAGTCCTCGTCGTTTTCGTCGACATCCAATCCCCAAACGAAACTTTCTTTGAGGTCGGGTTGGGCGCTGCCATACATGCGTGCGGCGCCGATCTCGAGCCAGCCGCGGTGGTTGGCGGAAATGGCGACTTCGTGTTTTTCCTCTGGCGTCGCGTGAAAGAACTGCCGTGCGAGCGAAAAGGCTGTGTCGATCTCGTGTTGGGGTATTCCGTGGTTATCGATATAAAAGAAGCCCACGTCGGTCGCGGCAGAGCAGAGAGCATCTGCCGTCCTTCTAGCCGCCGCCCGATCTGAC
Source organism: Gammaproteobacteria bacterium (assembly GCA_029864465.1). Classification (GTDB taxonomy): domain Bacteria; phylum Pseudomonadota; class Gammaproteobacteria; order Steroidobacterales; family Rariloculaceae; genus JAHEEM01. The sequence continues at coordinate 8,113 of JAOTTJ010000120.1, forward strand.
GATCGGAGCGGGGCGACGTCGATGATGGGAATGCTATGGGCGTTCAATTGCTTTTTGCCGAAATATTCCGAATCCCATGTAGGCGAGGATAACGGACAAAACTGGATTGATGTAGTTAAAGAATGCCCACGGCGCGTATTCGAGGGCGGACATCCCGAGCACGCCTGCGTAGAAGGCTCCTGCAGTCGTCCAGGGTATCAGCGAGGTGCTCAGCGTAGCGCCCTCCTCGAGGCAGCGCGAGAGCATGACTTTCTGGAGGCGATTGGCTCGATAGGATTCCCTGAATATCTGTCCGCCGAAGATGATCGAGAGGTACGCCTCGCCCATGCTCATGTTGGCGACGACACCGGAGCCGATCGTGGCTGCCATGAGGCTCGCAGAGCGCTTGACCCGGGCGAGAAGGCCGCTCATCAGAACGCGGACGAAGCCGGCGCGGTCGAGAAGTCCGCCGAGCGCGAGTGCGAC